>NZ_JBEPKX010000002.1:0-234388 GCF_040544915.1 Curtobacterium sp. 1544 | reverse complement strand
AGGGGCGTCGCGCCGTTGGGCCGCAGTTGGCCCCGGGGCCGCTTGGGGGTGTGGATGGGGGGCGCGGGGGCGGTGCCGTCGCGGGCTCCGGCGCGGGGGGGGGGGGGGGGGGCCCGGGGGGGGGGGCGGTGGGGGGGGGGGGGGGGGGGCCCCCCCGCGGGGGGCGGGGGGGGGGGGGCCCGGCGCCCCCCCCGCCTCCCGTCATTCTGACGCGGGGTCTACCGCCGTCTGGTCGCGTCCTCGACGGTGCCGACGAGCTCCTCGAGGATGTCCTCCAGGAACAGCACGCCCAGCGTCCGTCCCTCGGCGTCGAACGCCCGCGCCACGTGACGGCCGGCCGCGCGCATCGTTGCCAGGGCGTCCTCCAGGTCCATCTCCGTGTAGAGCGAGATGAGCTGCCGGATGCGCTTCGGCGGCACCGGGTCGTCGTACTCGTCGGGGCGCAGGTCGATGACGTCCTTCACGTGCACGTAGCCCGTGGGGGAGCCGTCCTCGCCGACGAGCACGTACCGGGAGAACCCGCGCTGCGCCACGGCACGCTCGACGTCACCGGGGGTGGCGTCCTCGGGCAGCGTGACGAGCTCGCGCATCGGCACGGCGACGTCCTTGACCTTCTTCTCGGTGAACTCGAACGCGAGGGCGAGCTTGCCGTCGTCCGTCAGGGTGCCCTCGCGGCGGGACTGCTCGACGATGGTCTGGACCTCTTCCACCGTGAACGCGCTCACCGCCTCGTCCTTCGGCTCGACGCGGAACAGCCGGAGCACCGCGTTCGCGACCTCGTTCAGGCCGACGACGACCCAGTGCAGGCCGTGGCCGATGTACCAGAGCGTCGGCACGAGGAGCAGCGCCGCACGGTCGGGCATCGAGAACGAGATGTTCTTCGGGACCATCTCGCCGAACACCACGTGCAGGAACGACACGAGCAGCAGCGTGAACACGAACGCCACGATGCCGATGACCTCGGCGCTCCACCCGGTGAGGTGCAGCGGGACCTCGAGCAGGTGGTGGATCGCCGGCTCGGACACGTTCAGGATGAGCAGCGAGCACACGGTGATGCCGAGCTGCGTGGTCGCGAGCATGCGGGTCGCGTGCTCCATCGCCCACAGGGTCATCTGCGCGGCCTTCGAGCCCTCTTCGGCGCGGGGTTCGATCTGGGAGCGGCGTGCGGAGATGACGGCGAACTCGGCCGCGACGAAGTAGGCGTTGCCGAGCAGCAGCACGACGAGCCAGAAGATGCCCCACCAATCGGAACTCATCGGACGCCCCCCTTCGTGGTCGACTTCGTGGCCGGGATGATGATGCCCGTGGCGGGCGTTTCCGGGGGTGTCGGGGTCCAGCGGATCCGGTCGATGCGTCGACCGTCCAGCCGTTCGACCCGGAACACACCGCCGTCGAGCGGGACCTCGTCACCGACGACCGGCAGGCGGCCGAGGGTCGACATGACGAACCCGCCGACGGTCTCGTACGGGCCGTCCTCCGGGACCTTCACGCCGGCGCGGTCCTCGAGCTCGTCCGGGCGGAGGAGCCCGGGGAAGGTCAGCCAGTCACGGGACCGCACGACGTCGATGCGTGCGCGGTCGTGCTCGTCGGAGACCTCGCCGACGAGTTCCTCGACCAGGTCCTCGAGCGTGACGACCCCGGCGGTGCCGCCGTACTCGTCGACCACGATGACCATCTGGTAGCCGCGACCACGGACCTCGGCGAGCAGGGTGTCGCCCGGCATGGTCTCCGGCACGCGTTCGGCGTCGGTCATGAGCGCCCCGACGGGGACCTCCGGACGCTTCTCGCGCGGCACCGCGACGGCCTGCTTGACGTGCACGATGCCGACGACGTCGTCCGCGTCCTCCTCGATCACGGGGAAGCGGCTGAACCCGGTGCGGCGGGCGAGGGCGATGACGTCCTCCGCCGACTCCGACACGCGGATGGTGGAGACGCGGGGGCGCGGGGTCATCACGTCGCTCGCGCTGAGCTCGGAGAACGAGATCGTGCGTTCGAGCAGGGTCGCGGTGTCCTGTTCGAGCGAGCCCTCGGAGGCGGAACGGCGGAGCAGCGAGGTGAGCTCCTCGGCGCTGCGTGCACCGGAGAGTTCTTCCTGCGGCTCGATGCCCATCGACCGGAGCACGGCGTTCGCGGTGCCGTTCAGCACGGCGACGGCCGGCTTGAACACCGTCGTGAAGGCCACCTGCAGCGGGACCACGAGTCGGGCCGTCTGCAGCGGGAGCGCGAGCGCGAAGTTCTTCGGCACGAGCTCACCGAGGATCATCGACAGCAGGGTCGCGATGACGAGTGCCACGATCGACCCGACGGTCTCGACGATCGCCTCGGGGAGCCGCATCGCGAGGAACGGGGCCTCGAGCAGCTTCGCGATCGAGGGCTCGAGCAGGTAGCCGGTCAGCAGCGTGGTCAGCGTGATGCCGAGCTGGGCGCTGGAGAGGTGCGTCGAGGTGACCTTCAGCGCACCGATGACGGGTGCGAGGCCGCTCTCGCCGCGGTCCCGGCGGGCCTCGACCTCGGCGCGGTCGAGGTTGACCAGCGCGAACTCGGACGCGACGAAGACACCCGTGCCGAGTGTCAGCAGGATGCCGCCGATCAGCATGACGATGTCGATCGGACTCATGATTCACCTCCCGCAGGGCGCGAGGGAGTGCAGCTCACCGAGTGAGCGGCGGATGAGTGAGGCGAAGAACTGTTCGGGGGATCGTCCACAGTGAGGTCAATCGTACTGCCTGGCGCGCGGCCAGGCCGAGAAGACGTACAGAAGGCGGGTCGCGCCTCCAGGCTGGTTGCGGTGACAGCCTGGAGGCGCGACCCGCGTCGCGCAGACCGGCCTACGCCGTGACGCGCGCGCGGTGGTACTGCTGCGGCTCGTAGTCCACGGTCACGCCGAGCTCGACGGCGGCGCGGAGCGGGAACGCCGGGTCGCGGAGGAACTCCCGTCCGACCATCACGACGTCCGCCTGCCCGGTGGCGACGATCTGCTCGGCCTGGAACGCCTCCGAGATCATCCCGACCGCGATCGTGCCGATGCCGGCGTCGCGCTTGATCGCCGCGGCGTGCGGGACCTGGTAGCCGGGCCCGACCGGGATCGGGGCGCTGGCCGCGTTGCCGCCCGTCGAGACGTCCGCGAGGTCGGCGCCGTGCTCGGCGGCCCAGCGTGCGACCTGCGTGGTCTCCTCGAGCGTCAGCCCGCCCTCGACCCAGTCGGTGGCGGAGAACCGGACGACGACCGGGAAGCCCTCGCCGACCTCGGCGCGGACGGCGTCCAGCACCTCGAGCAGGGCGCGGGCGCGGTTCTCGAGCGAGCCGCCGTACGAGTCGGTGCGGTGGTTGCTCAGCGGCGACAGGAACTGGTGCAGCAGGTAGCCGTGGGCGGCGTGCAGCTCGACGAGGTCGAACCCGGCCTCGACCGAGCGACGTGCGGCAGCGGCGAACGCCAGGGCCACGACGCGGATGTCCTCGGTGGCGAGCTCGCGTGGCTCGGCGTACCCGTCGAAGGCGACCGCGGAAGGCGCCACGGTGTTCCAGCCGCCCTGGTCCGCCGGGACGGAGCCGTGCGTCGGCTCCCACGGGCGGAACGTCGACGCCTTGCGGCCGGCGTGGGCGAGCTGGACGCCGGCGGCGGCACCCTGCGAGTGGATGAAGTCGACGATCGGACGGAAGGCGTCGCGCTGCTCGTCGTTCCACAGCCCGAGGTCCTGCGGGCTGATCCGACCCTCGGGCACCACGCCGGTGGCCTCGACCACGACCGCGCCGGCACCGCCCTTGGCGAACCCGCCGAGGTGCACGAGGTGCCACGGCGTCGGCACGCCGTCCTGCGCCTCGACCGAGTACTGGCACATCGGGGAGACCCAGATGCGGTTGCGGACGGTCAGGTCGCGGATGGTGATCGGTTCGAACAGGGCGTGCGTCACGCGGACTCCTTCTCGGCGGTCGCGCCGCGGTCGGCGAGTCCCTGCAGGAACGCGCGCAGCCCGGCGGGCGACGTGTAGTGGTGGCCGACCGCCCCGATCGCTTCCGCGCCGGCGGCGTTCTCGGCCCTGTTGTCGACGAACACCATCTGCGCCGCGTCGATTCCCAGGCGCGCACACGTGTCGCGGTAGATCGAGGCGTCGGGCTTCAGGACGTGTTCCTCGGCGCTCACCACCACGGTCTCGAACAGGGAGCCCATCGGGGACCGACGGTACGGGTCACCGAAGTCGAACCCGGCGTTCGACAGCAGGGCGACCCGGGTGCCGGCGTCGTGCAGTTCCTCGACGATCGCGAGGGTCTCCGGCTCGACCTCGAACCAGCCCGTGAAGTCGATCGCCCAGAAGCGGTGGATGTCGGTGGTGCTCCACGTCCGGCCGGTGCGGGCGGCGATCGCGCGCCAGTAGTCGAGGACGGACAGGTCGCCGCGGTCCAGGTCGTGCCGGAGCTCCTGGTAGACGGGGAACAGCTCGTCCGCCGGTACCCCGGTCGCCGCGACGAGGGCGGCCCGCGAGGCGTGCGGCGTCCGGCTGATCACCTCGCCGTAGTCGAAGACCACCACGCGACCAGGCAGGAACAGGCTCATGCGCTCCACCGTAACGTGGCGTCCGTGAACGACTTCGTCCCCTTCGCCCCGACCGACGCCGCCGCCTGGACCACCGCCCCGCACGGCGACTCGACGAAGTACCGACGCGGGGTGCTCGGCGTCGCCACCGGCTCCGACCAGTACCCGGGTGCCGCTGTCATGGGCGTCGACGCCGCGGTGCACACCGGTGTCGGCATGGTCCGGTACGTCGGCCCGTCGCGGGCGTCCGACCACGTGCTCGCACGGCGTCCCGAGGTCGTCGCCGGGATCGGGCGGGTGCAGGCCTGGCTCGTCGGCTCGGGGATCTCGGCGTCGTCGCTCGGCGACCTGGACGACACGACCGCCTCGGGCTTCACGCACGCCTCGGACGACGGTGTCCCGGTCGTCGTGGACGCCGGTGCGATCCCGCTCGTCGAGCTCGGGCCGCTGGCGGTGCTGACGCCGCACGCGGGGGAGCTCGCCGGCGTCCTGCACGAATCGCGGGAGTCGATCGAGCAGGACCCGGCGTCGGCCGCGCTCCGGGCCGCAGCGCAGACCGGGAGCGTCGTGCTCCTGAAGGGGTCCGCCACGCACGTGGCGACGCCGGACGGATCGGTGCGGCTCGTGGCCTCGTCGGCGACGCCGTGGCTCGCGGCCGCGGGGGCCGGTGACGTCCTCGGCGGGGTGCTCGGGGCGCTCGTGGGGGCTCGGCAGGGGGCGGCGGAGGCGTCCGGGTCGTCGTTGTCGCCGTCGGACCTGGCGCACCTGGCGGCGTCCGCTGCGGTGGTGCACGGGATCGCGGCGCGCCGGGCGTCCGGCGGCGGGCCGTTCACGATGGCGGCGCTGATCGAGCAACTGCCGGGCGTGGTGCGGGACCTCGTGGTCGAGGGCGACGCGCGGGGCTAGGTGCGGTGCGGGCCCGGCGTGGCCGACTCGGGACGACAATTCCGACGTCGTACGACAGCGCGCATGTCGCCTCGTGCAGACGCGACCGGATGCCGGACTGGAGGCGCGGTGCGGGCTGGCACCGCGCCTCCAGTCCGGTGGACGGGAACGCCCGGCGTCAGCTCCCGGGGGTGGCGTGCACGAGGAACTCGACGGCTCCGGCGTCGTCGACCTTCACGAAGCCGAGGCTCGGGGCCTGCACGCCGTAGTCGGAGAACGTGATCGGGATCGAGCCGGAGATGTCGACGCCGTCCCCGTTCAGGCCGACCTCGAGCGTCGCGGTGACCGCCTTCGTCACACCGTGCAGGGTGAGGTTGCCGGACGCCTCGACCTTCGTCGTGCCGGAGCCGCTCGGCACCGCGTCCGCGACCGGCTCGGTGAGCTCGAACGTCGCGGTGGGGAACGCCGACGTGTCCATCGCCGAGTCGCGGAAGTACGAGTCGCGCTGGTTCGAGTCCGTGGCGATGTCCGCGACCTGCACGGTGATGGTCGCCTTCGTGATCGAGGTCCCGTCGACGGTCGCGCTGCCCGTGACGCTGTCGGTACGCCCGGTCACGGTGACGTCCGAGCCGTTGAGGACCTCGTGGACGCGGTACCCGGCCTCGGAGTTCCCGCCGACGGTCCACTCGCCGGACAGGTCCGAGTCGTCGATCGTGGACGGCGCGCGACTCGCGGCGACGGACGGCGCTGCCGATGCCTTCGCGTTCTCGCTGCTCGTGTAGAGGTTCGTGCCGACGATCGCCGCGACGACGCCGATGACGACGACGGCGGCGATGACGGAGATCCAGATGACGGCCTTGCGGCGCTTGCGCGGGGTGTCGGTGGTCACGAGCAGAACGGTGACACGTCATGCTCGGGAAGCGCTGTGTCCGCCCAGTGGCTTGCGTGTGTGCTGCCGCTACGCTCGTCCGGTGCAGAGGACGCGGTGGCTCGAGGTGGTCGGCTTCGCCGTGGCGTTCGTGGCCGTGCACGCGGTGCTCTGGTGGCTGACGTCGATCTCGGCGAACCTGCCGCTCGGCGACGTCACCATCACCTACCGGCGGTGGATCGAGACCGGGCACGCGTCCCACTTCTGGGTCGGCATCGACGAGGACTGGGTGTACCCGATCCTCGCGATCGTGCCGATGGCCGCCGCGGCGCTCGGTGGCGTCGCGTCGATCGGCACCGGCTGGCTCGTCCTGATGATCGTGCTGGACGCGGTCGCGTGCGGGTTCCTCTGGCGGTTCCGGGGCCTCGGCGTGCGCGTCGTGTGGTGGTGGCTGGCGTTCCTGCTCGCCCTCGGACCGATCGGGCTCGGGCGCATCGACACCGTTGCCACCGTGCTCGCCCTGATCGGCGTGGCCTACGTCGCGACGCGGCCTGCGGTCGCCTCGGCGCTGTTCACCGCCGGAGCCTGGACGAAGGTGTGGCCCGCGGCGCTCGTCGGGGTGCTCCTGCTGCTCCGGCGCGGACACCGACGGGGTGTCCTCGCCGGGGCGCTCGTGCTCACGGCGCTCATCGTCCTCGTCGACGTCCTGTACGGGGGAGCGGCGCACCTGCTGTCGTTCGTCGGGCAGCAGACCGGGCGTGCCCTGCAGATCGAGGCGCCCCTCGCGACGCCGTTCATGTGGGCGGCCGCCTTCGGGGTGCCCGGGGCCGCGGTCTACTACAACCAGGAGATCCTGACGTTCGAGGTCTCCGGCGCCGGGACGCACGCAGCCGCTGCGGTGTCCACGCCCCTGATGGCCGCGGTCGTCGTGGCCGGGGTCGTGCTCGCGCTGTGGGCCGTCCGCCGCGGTGCCCACCGCGCCGAGGCCGCGCCGCTGCTCGCACTGCTGTTCGTCGCCGCGCTCGTCGCCACCAACAAGGTGGGGTCGCCGCAGTACATCGGGTGGTTCGCCGTGCCGATCGTGTGGGGGCTCGTCGCCGGCCGTCCGAGCGCCCGGCGCTTCCTGCCGGTCGCGGTGGCCGCGATCCCGATGGCCCTGCTCACCCAGGTCATCTACCCCGGGTTCTACGACCAGGTGCTCACCGTGCAACCGTGGATCCTCGTCGTGCTGACGCTCCGGAACGCCCTCGAGGTCGGCGTGCTCGTGTGGAGCGTCGTCGCGATCGTCCGGCTGGGACTCGGGGCGGCGCGCCCGGCGGCTGGGCGTGCGGTCGTCACCCCGGGCAGGATGGACTCATGATCGTCGCGTTCTCCGTCGCCCCGTCCGGTGGTCCTGCCGCAACCTCGGACGGCTCCGTCCACGACGCCGTCGCCGCGGCCGTGCGGGTCGTGCGCGAGAGCGGCCTGCCGAACCGTACCTCGTCGATGTTCACCGAGGTCGAGGGGGAGTGGGACGAGGTCATGGACGTCGTCAAGCGCGCCACCGAGGCCGTCGAGGCGTACGGGACGCGGGTGTCGCTCGTGCTGAAGGCCGACATCCGTCCCGGCCACACCGGCGAGATCGACGGCAAGCTCGAGCGACTCGAGGCCGCGCTCGGGGAATGACCGTCGTGCGTGCGCTGAGGCGACACGCCGGTCGCCTCCCACGGATGTCGGTGGTCGGGTGTGTCCTGTCGGTGTCGGACGCGAGTGGCGTCCACACGACGACGACGAGGAGCGCGTGATGATGCACGACGGCTGGTGCCCCGACTGCGACCTGCGAACGGTCGTCATCGACACGGACGAAGCAGGGACCCACGCCTGGGCGAGCTGCACCGAGTGCGGCGCCGGGTGGGTCCACCGTGACGAGCTCCCCGGGCTCGTCGCCGTCGCTCCTGCGCAGGTCGAACGCCGCGCCGCCTGACACGGGTCGAATCGATTCGTCCGCCGGACTTCCGTTGGGGTTTGGAGCGGTCTACACTGCTGAGACCGGACGCCCGCAGCGCCCGGTCGTCCCCGTTCGCCGCTGAACCAGGACCGCCCTCCACCCGATCGGGTCGCGGCGCAGGCTGCTCCGGCCGCGTCGTCCCGGGACCCTCGGATCGGAGGCCCGGTGCGGCGACCACGCACACCGACGGTCCCAGCCGACTCACGCGAGTCGACGTCCGGAACCCGTCCCGCTCCTCCCGTCCCGAAACAGGCACCATGTCCCAGCTCACGCCTGCGCGCCGCGCACTCGCGCTCATCGCCCTCGCCCTCGGCGGGTTCGCCATCGGTTCGACCGAGTTCGTCGCGATGGGCCTCCTGCCGAACATCGCCCAGGCGCTCCTGCCGCACCAGTACGGGATCGACCCGGACGCCGGGATCGCCCACGCCGGCTGGCTCGTCAGCGCGTACGCCCTCGGCGTCGTCGTGGGTGCGCCCACGATCGCGGCGATGTCGGCGAAGTTCCCGCGCAAGGGACTGATCCTCGTGCTGCTCGTCGGGTTCGTCCTGGCGACGGTGGCGAGCGCGGTCCTGCCGTCGTTCGGCCTGGTGCTCGTGGCCCGCTTCGTCGCGGGGCTGCCGCACGGCGCGTACTTCGGCATCGCGTCGATCGTGGCGGGCGACATCATGGGCCCGGGCAAGCGCGGCAAGGGCATCGCGATGGTGCTGCTCGGTCTGTCCGTCGCGAACGTCGTGGGCGTGCCGTCGATCACCTGGGTCGGACAGGTCGCCAGCTGGCGCATCGCGTACGGCGTCGTCGCCGTGCTGTTCGCGCTGACCTTCCTCGCGGTGTGGGCCTTCGTGCCGCGCAGCGCCCGGGACGAGCACGCGACGATCGGCCGGGAGCTCCGCGCCTTCCGCGTGCCGCAGGTCTGGATGGTCATGGGCCTCGGCGCGGTCGGCTTCGGCGGGTTCTTCGCCGTCTACTCGTACATCTCGCCGCTCGTGCAGAACGTCACCGGGCTGTCGGAGTCGTTCGTGCCGCTCGTCCTCGTGGTCGTCGGCATCGGCATGGTCATCGGTGGCGTCCTCGGCGGGCACCTCGCCGACCACAGCGTCAAGCGCACGATCTACGTCGGCATGTTCGCGCTGATCGGGGCCCTCCTCGTCACCGTCCTCACCGCGCAGTGGGTGTGGGGCATCTTCCTCGGCGCGTTCCTGCTCGGGGCGACCTCGTCCGCGATCCCGCCGGCGGTGCAGTCCCGCCTGATGGACGTCGCCGGTGACGCGCGCACCATCGCGGCGGCGCTCAACCACTCGGCGTTCAACATCGGCAACTCGATCGGTGCGGCCCTCGGTGGCGCGGTCATCGCGGCCGGGTTCGGGTTCACGGCCCCGGGGTGGCTCGGCATCGTGCTGGCGCTGCTCGGAGTCCTGATGACGATGGTCAGCTACGGTGCCGAACGCCGCAGCACCCGCCGTGCCGCCCTGCGTTCGCCGTCGCCGTCCACCGGCCCGATCACCGCGCCCGTCCGGGTGGTCTGAAGCGCGCGCAGCGCGCGGCGCGCGGCGTCGCTGGGGTTCGCCCCTGCGAAAGCGACAGGGTGCCGCGGAACGTTCGCGGCACCCTGTCGCTTTCGCGGCACAGCAGCCGCGGCATCGCGCGCATCTGTCGCTTTGGCCGATTTCGGACTCGACCGCCCACCGGCCTGGAGGCACGCGTCGGCCCCGCCCCGCTCCTCCAGGCCGTCACGTGGTGCGGCAGACAGCATCCAGTGAGCAGGAATCGTCGGGTCCCTTTTCGGGACCCGACGATTTCTGCTCAGTCGAACGAGCGCACTACAGGCCCAGCGGGCTGCCGTCCTGGACGATGATGCCGTCGGTGATCGCACGCTTCCGGAGCGCCACCTTCGTGCCGACGTCGAAGCCGGCGACGCGGTACTTCTCGCGGATGCGCTTGAGGTAGCTCTTCGCGGTCTCCTCGGAGATGCCGAGCTGGTACGCGACGCTCTTCACGGGCTCGCCGCCGCCGTACAGGGCCATGACGCGACGCTCCTGGGCGCTGAGCTTCGGCACGCCGCCGACGTCACCGCTGTTGATCGCCAGGTCGAGTTCTGCCGACACGTACTGCTCGCCACGCTGGGCGGCACGGATCGCCTCGACGATCATGTCCGCGTCCTCGCTCTTCACGAGGTAGCCGAGGGCGCCGGATGCCAGGGCCTCGCGGACGACGTTCGGCTCGGAGTACGTGCTCATGACGACGGTCTTCACGCCGGCGGTCTTGAGCGTCGAGATCTTCAGCGAGACCGGGATGGAGTCCTTGAGGTCCAGGTCGAGCAGCACCACGTCCACCGGGAACGCCGGGCTGGTGAGCAGCTCGGGCCAGGTCGTGACGGCGGCGACGAGCGTGATGTCGTCGGCGGCGCTGCGGATCCACTCGGTGAGCGCGCCGAGGAGCATCCTGTGGTCGTCGACGAGCGCGAGTCGGATCGGTTCCTCTGGAGTCGCCATGGTGGCGTCCTTTCTCGGGGGCGGTCGTGGCCGATCCTAGGGGGACGGGCCACGTGACACGGGCAGGCTGGTCAGGGTGTCCGGCAGTTCGGGCCCAGCCGGTTCCGTGCGACGACTACATCGACGGATGTCGGTTCACGACGCAGTGCGCGACGACGTGGAGTGCTCCGTCACGGACGGAGTCGGTGTAGGGGCCGATCCGCTGGAGCGCGCTCCAGGCGGTCGGACCGAGTCGGCGGCGGGGGACGCCGCGGGACTCGAAGACGATCGGGACGTCCATGGTCTCGTCGGTGACGGGGTGGCCGTCCGAGCCGACCGGGCCGAGCGTGACCGAGACGACGGGCGACCCGGCCTGGGAGCTCCGGCCCTCGGCGACGCCGACCATCTGCCACAGCGCCTGCAGCAGACCGTCGCGTTGCGCGGGGGAGAGGTGGCCCGCGAGCGACTGCGGATCGGCGACGCTGACGGACCGGCCGAGGTTGTCCGACTCGGTGATGGCGTGGTACAGCCAGGTCTCGCGACGGCCCTCGATGAGGTGCAGACGGAGCTCGGTCGCGAGCGAGGACGCGACCGAGGCCGAGGCGTCCGACAGTGGTAGTGGGTCGCTGCCGTTGGCGACGGCGTCGAGGAGCTTCTCGGCGGCGAGGTCGAGGCGGGCGAGCTCGTCCGAGGCGAGCATGCCGACGGCGAACTGCGGTGCCTGCACGTTGCTCTGCGTCAGGACGCGGTCGAGTTCCCGCTGCACGAGCTGCCGGAACCGGTGCACGACGAAGATCGCGATCGACGGCGGCACCGTGACCAGCGCGAGCGTGGAGACCAGCGCGGGCATCGTGTCGCTCGTGATCGGGGTCGAGGCGATCGCCATCCCGACGAACGCCAGGCCGAGGACGGCGATGGCGGCAGCGACCTCGCGGGCGGGCCGCAGCGTCGCGACCGGGAGCAGGGCGAACCCGGCCGCGACCGAGGCGGAGGCGGTGTGTGCGAGGTCGTGTTCGGGCCAGATGCCGACGAAGTCGAGGGTGACCACGCAGGCGAGGACGACGCAGATGAGGATGAACGCGAGGCCGGTGAGGCGCTCCCCGTACGTGAGGAGGCTCAGCCCGACCCCTACGGCCGCGACGAGGTACAACGCCCAGGCCGCTGCGGGCAACCACGGGTCCGTGAACTCGGTCCAGCGGATGAGGAAGAAGACGATGCCGGCGACGGCCTCGATCCCGGTGAGCACCGCCGCGCCGAGACCGAGGTACCCGGCGCCGAGCGAGGCACCGGGCTTCGCGGCCTGCCGCAGCGACCGCGCACCGGTGGAGGTGGAGGGGAGGCCGCGCGCCTGCCGACGCTCGCTGCCCCGGTACCGTTCCCGGGCCTCCCGTCGGGTCCGCGGGGCGGGCTGCACGGTCTCGCCGGGGAGGCCGTGGCTGATGGTGTCCTCGGGGATACGGGTCATCGCGGCGCCTCCAGCACGACGGTCGTGCCGGAGCCCGGCGCGGAGAAGAGCTTCGCGTCGCCGCCGACCTCGCGGAGCCGGTTCACGACGCTCTCCTTGAAACCGAGACGCTCGGCGCTGACGTGGGTGAGGTCGAAGCCGACACCGGAGTCGGTGACCATCGCCCGGACCATCTCGTTGTCGTGCACGATCGTGACGTGCGCCTCGCCGACCCCGGCGTGACGACGGACGTTCTCGAGGCACTCACCCAGGGCGAGCAGGAACGCGTCGAGCACGTGGGACGGCAGCAGCACCTGCCCGGTGCCGTGCCAGCTGACCTCGAGGCCCATGCGGCCGAAGCGCTGCTTGACGGACTCGAGGGTCTGACCGAGCGGAGACTCCTCTTCGCGGGTGAGCGAGTAGTCGCCGGACTGCTGCGGTTGCGGCGTCGCACCGAGGCGGAGGTGGCGGAGGAGCCGGGCGTCCTCGGCGGCCTGTTCGCGCATCGCCTGCTCGGACACACCGACCCCGGAGTGCGCCAGGAGCGTCAGGGTCGCGAGCACGGTGTCGTGCAGGAGCCGGGCGCCCTGGCGTCGCTGGGCCTCGGTCTCGCTGGCCTGGCGTTCGGCGCGGTGCGCGGTGCCGATGCTGTAGATGCGGCGTGCCACCCTCGGGATGGCGCGGGAGATCCAGATGGTGACGACCGCGATGAGGACCCAGCCGAGCAGAGCACCGGTGACGGGCGCGGCGAGGATGCTGCCGCTGGCCCAGACGATCCCGACGACGACGGCGGCACCGGCTGCGATGGTGAGGCCGAGTCCGACGGGCTGGCCGCGCTGCGCCATGAGCGGGGCGGAGATGCTGCCGGCCGCGAGGGGAACCACGGCGCTCGCGATGACCGGGCGGACCGTGTCGTCGACGCCGAAGAACAGGAGCGCGAGTGCGCCGAGCCCGGACGCGAGGATGAGCGCCGTCCACCACACCGACCCGTTCCACCCGAAGACGAGGAAGCCGCCGATCATGATGGCGATGCAGGCCAGGGCGCCGAGCAGGGGGATGATCGGTACCGCGAGGGCGCTGACGATGCCGATGACCGACACCAGGGCGCAGACGATGCCGACGACACGGGTCGTCGACCGCAGCAAGCGGTCGCGTTCCTGTGCGATGAAGTCCATCGGTGTCCTGGTTGGTGACGTGGTGTGAGGGAAAACCGAGCCTCGGTCAGCCCGGGCACCACGCCATCATTCCACGCGCGACACCCGTTGGGGGGTGTTCGGCGCGCCTGGTCGTGTCGGATGGTGTCGGGATCGTTGTTGCGAGCGTTGTGTGAATGGGTGAGGGCCTCAGTCCAACAGGCGACGCAGGTGTGCACCGACGGCCTCGTGCTCGATCAGGAACCCGTCGTGCCCGAACTCGCTCTCGATCACCGCGGCACGGTCGCCGTCGAGCGTGTCCGGGACGCCCGCCGCGATCCGGTGCTGGTCCTCGATCGGGAACAGCCGGTCGCTCGAGACACCGACGACGAGCGTCCGCGCCGTGATCTGCGCGAGGGCAGCCGACACCCCGCCGCGGCCGGCCCCGACGTCGTGCGAGTCCATGGCGTGGGAGAGCGTCACGTACGTCGAGGCGTCGAAGCGCCGGGTGAACTTGTTGCCGTGGAAGTCGAGGTAGCTCTCCACCGAGAAGCGCCCGTCGTCGCCGAGCGGGGAGACGTCGCTCTGCCACGACCGGGCGAACCGGCCGTTGAGCTCGTCCGAGGCGCGGTACGTCATCAGGGCCATCCGCCGTGCGAGGGCGAGTCCGCGGTGGGGTCCCTCGCCGGCATCGGCCTCGTAGTAGTCGCCACCGGCGAACGCGGGGTCCATCTGGATCGCCGCGCGCTGGAGCGAGTTCGCCGCGATCTGGTCCGCCGTGGTCTGCGCCGTCGAGGCGAGCACCGCCAACCGCTGCACCCGTGACGGGTGTGCGACGGCGAACTCGAGAGCGTGCATACCGCCCATCGAGCCGCCGATGACCGCCGCGAACGTGTCGATGCCGAGCCGGTCGGCGAGTTGCGCCTGCACGGCCACCTGGTCGCGCACGGTCACGAACGGGAACCGCGACCCCCACTCGAGACCGTCCGGGGACACCGAGGACGGACCGGTCGTGCCCTGGCAGCCGCCGAGCATGTTCGGTGCGATCACGAACCAGCGGTCGGTGTCGATCGCGCGGCCCGGGCCGACGACGTCGCCCCACCAGCCGGCGGTCCGGTGACCCGACCCCGGGAGCCCGGCGACGTGCGAGTCGCCCGTCAGCGCGTGGAACACCAGGACGGCGTTGTCGCGCTCCGGCGACAGGGTGCCCCACGTCTCGTACGCGACCCGGACCGCGGGTATCCGGCCGCCGCGCACCCACTGCTCGCCGAGGGCCTCGAAGTGCCGGGCACCGGGGTGGTCGCCCGGGCGCCAGGCGCCGGTGACGGGCGGCTTCCCGAGCGTGCCGAGTTCGGTGCCGGGCACGAGGGTGGACGGCACGGAGTCCTCGGGTGTCGTCTGCCAGTCCATCGGGTCCAGTCTGCCGGGAGGCGCGGCTCGCGGCCGCCGTGTTACGTCACGCCCGGCGCGTCGCGGCTCCACGGCACGTGGTTGCGTCGGGTCGGCGGGAGGCCGGGCGGGCGGGTGCGGCGGTCGATGTGGTGCGACAACGTCGACGTCGTGCGACAGCGGTCTTGTCGCAACCGCGCTCGCGCATGAGTTGCATGCACGCAGGAACGACGAAACCGCTGTCGTGCGACAGCGGTTTCGTCGTTCGGAGTCGGCAGGCGACAGGCGGCAGGCGGCAGGCGGCCGGCGTGCGCCGACGCCAGCCCGGGGTGCTATGCGCGCAGCCCCTCCTGCGAGACCGCACGAGCCGCGGCGAGCCCGGCCTCGAGGTCGGCCTTGAGGTCGTCGATGTTCTCGATGCCGACCGACAGGCGCACCAGACCCGGCGTGACACCGGTCGTGAGCTGCTGCTCGGGCGTGAGCTGCGAGTGCGTGGTCGACGCCGGGTGGATGACCAGGGAGCGCACGTCGCCGATGTTGGCCAGGTGCGAGAAGAGCTGCAGGTTGTCCACGAACGCCTTGCCCGCCGGCACGCCGCCCTTGAGCTCGAACGACAGCACCGCGCCGACGCCCTTCGGCGCGTACTTGTTCGCCGCGGCGTACCAGGGCGACGTCGGCAGTCCGGCGTACGCCACCGTGGCGACGTCCGGGTGACGGTCGAGCCACTCGGCCATCTCCTGCGCGTTCGACACGTGCCGCTCGATGCGGAGCGACAGGGTCTCGATGCCCTGCAGCAGGGCGAACGCGGTGTCGGCGGAGTTCGACGCCCCGAGGTCGCGCAGCAGCTGCACGCGCGCCTTCACGACGTAGGCGAGCTCGTTGCCGACCGCCTCGGCGAACACCGCGCCGTGGTACGACGGGTCGGGCGTGTTGAACTCCGGGAACTTGTCCGGGTGCTGCGACCATGCGAACTTGCCGCCGTCGACGATGATCCCGCCGATGACCGTGCCGTGCCCGCCGAGGAACTTCGTCGCCGAGTGCACCACGATGTCGGCACCGTGCTCGAACGGACGGATGAGGTACGGCGTCGCGATCGTGTTGTCGACGATGAGCGGGACCCCGGACTCGTGCGCGACGTCGCTGACGCCGGAGATGTCGAGGACGTTGATCTTCGGGTTGCCGATGGTCTCGGCGAAGAAGAGCTTGGTGTTCGGGCGGACGGCGCGGCGCCACTCCTCGAGGTCGTCCTGGTCCTCGACGAACGTCGTCTCGATCCCGAGCTTCGCCAGCGTGTACTTGAACAGGTTGTACGTGCCGCCGTAGATCGACGACGACGAGACGATGTGGTCGCCCGCACCGGCGATGTTCAGCACCGCGTACGTCTCCGCGGCCTGCCCGGACGCGACGAGCAGGGCACCGCTCCCGCCCTCGAGCGCGGCGATGCGCTGCTCGACGACGTCGTTCGTGGGGTTCATGATGCGCGAGTAGATGTTGCCCGGCTTTGCCAGGGCGAACAGGTCACGGGCCTCGTCCGAGTTCGCGAAGACGTACGAGGTCGTCTTGTAGATCGGGGTGGCGCGGGCGCCGGTGGTCGGGTCCGGCTGGGCGCCGGCGTGGACCTGGGTGGTCTCGAACCGCCACTGGGCGGCGTCGTTCGTGCTCATCTCGTGCTCCTGTCGGGCTGTCGGTGCGGTCGGTCGTCGGGTCGCCGTGCGCCGGCCTGGAGGAACGGCGCGCCTTCGCGTCGGCACTCACGGTACGCAGGTGGTCGCGCTGGTACCAGCGCACCCGCCTCGGGACGTAACGCGCCCGCCGGAGCCGCCCCGCGCCTCCAGTCCGGGAGTGTCCTACGGCCTGGCAGCGGCGGCCACGGGGGATGGTCGCGGCCTGCCGCGATGCGGGGATGTCACCTGAACAACCAGCGCACGTTCGGTTCCAGCAGCCAGCGCATCCCGCGCCGCACGAAGGGCTGCGCGAGGAACAGGCTCACCGCGCAGGCGATCCCCACCATGAGCAGCACGTACGGCCAGGCCGAGTGCTGTCCGGCGAGGATCCCGGACTCGCGGATCGGGTAGAGCAGGAACGTGTGGAGCAGGTAGACGTACATCGTCGCCGCGCCGAACTGCGTGATCCAGATGTTCCGGCGGGGCACGAGGAGCAGGAAGCACGCCGTCAGCAGCGCCGCGAGCAGCATCAACCCGAAGCGGACGGCACCGGCCCACCAGGCGTCCTCACCGAGACCCGAGTACGAGTCGTCGTAGAAGAACCAGTGGTGCAGGTCGAACTCCTTGAACTGCGGGATCCAGATGGCGCACGCCACCGCCCACGCCGCGAACACGGCCGCAGCGGCGATGCGGATCCGGACGACCACGCGCCTCGGAGCCTCGTACCAGCGGTCGAACAACCCCCACTGCTTCACCTGCCAGCCGACGAGGAAGAACGGCAGCAGGCTGATCGCACGCGACAGGGACAGCGTGGAGTCGACGTTGTCGAAGTAGCCCACGCCGATGCTGAACACGACCGCCCAGAACAGCGGCCACCGCAGCTGCGCCAGGTACGGCAGGATCAACCGGAAGATGCCGAGGGCCAGCAGGAACCAGAGCGTCCAGGTGGGCTGCGTCGGGTTGAACTTCTTCCCGCCCTCGACGAGTCCCTGCACCACGGTCCAGATCGTCTGCATGATGATGTACGGCACGACGATGTCCGTGATGGTCCGGCGCATCCGCTTCGCCGTCGGGGTGTCCGCGGACGAGAAGTACCCGCTGATCACGCCGAACGCGGGCATGTGGAACGCGTAGATGAACGTATACAGCGCCAGGGCGTGCTCGCTCGCCGTGGTCTGCCGCTGGATCGCGTGGCCGATGACCACGAGCGTGACCGCGAGGAACCGCGCCGTGTCCCACATCGGGATACGACGCTTCGCACGACCCGGTTCGAGCTGCGTGGCGGGCGCCGAGGGCGCGGGAGGAGCGGCATCCGTCGTCATCGCCCGTCACGTTACCTGATCGTGACCTTGCCTGATCGGTACGGTTGTCAGGACATCCCACCCGATCCCTGGAGGAACCACATGGCATCTCGTGCCGAAGCCGCACCTCGTCGCGCAGTCGTCACCGGAGCGAGCTCGGGCATCGGGGCGGCGACCGTCCGGCTGTTCCGCTCGCACGGGTGGGACGTGCTGGCCGTCGCCCGCCGTGCGGCGAAGCTCGAGGCGCTCGCCGCGGAGACCGGCGCCGACGTGCTCGTTGCGGACATCACGGACGCTGCCGACGTGTCGGCCCTCGCCGCCCGCGTCGAGGAGCTCGGGGGAGCGGACGCCCTCGTGAACAACGCCGGCGGTGCGTTCGGTTCGGCGAGCGTCGAAGAGTCGGACGTCGACGACTGGCGGGCCATGTTCGAGGTGAACGTGATCGGGACGAAGCGCGTCGTCGCGGCCCTGCTCCCGCACCTCCGCCGTCGTGCGGCGACCGCCGGCAGCGCGGACATCGTGACGGTGACCAGCACCGCCGGGCACGTGGCGTACGAGAACGGCGGCGGGTACAACGCCGCGAAGTTCGCCGAGCACGCGCTCGTCGGTGCCCTGCGCCTCGAGCTGAACGGCGAACCGATCCGCGTCGTCGAGATCGCGCCGGGCCTGGTGAAGACCGACGAGTTCGCCCTCACGCGCTTCCGTGGCGACGAGGACAAGGCGGCGGCGGTGTACGACAACGTGCCCGAGCCGCTCGTCGCCGAGGACGTCGCCGAGGCGATCGTGCACTCGGTCGAGCTGCCCGCGCACGTCAACCTGGACCTGGTGACGATCCGGCCGGTGGCGCAGTCGGCGCAGCACAAGCTGGCGCGGGGGACCCTGACGCCGCGCGTCTGACGGGTCGGTGTGCGGGTCCGCACGCGCCCGGGCGTGCGTGCGGGTCGCGGGCGTGGGGTCCGTGCCGGTACCGTGGTCGGATGCCGATCAGCAGCGAATCCGGGCCACCCGCCCAGGCTCCCTCGACCGTGACCGTGACGAGCGGGCCCGAGGTGCTCGGCTGGCTGGAGTTCGGGGACGCGGCGCGCCTGCTCGCGAAGGACGTCCTGTCGTCCGGCTTCGAACCCGAGGTCGTCGTCGCCGTGGCCCGCGGTGGGCTCATCATCGCCGGTGCCGTGGCCTACGCGCTCGGCACCAAGGAGTGCGGCTCGATCAACGTCGAGTTCTACACCGACGTCGAGCAGCGCCTCGACGAGCCCGTCATCCTGTCGCCCGCCCTCGACGCCCCGAGCCTCGCAGGCAAGCGCGTCCTGGTCGTCGACGACGTGTCCGACTCCGGCCGCACGCTGCGCCTGGTGGTCGACATCATCCGGAACGCCGGTGCCGACGTCCGCAGCGCCTGCCTGTACTCGAAGCCCGGTACCGTGCTCGAGCCCGACCACGTCTGGCGTCGTGTCGACGGGTGGATCACCTTCCCGTGGAGCGCGCTCGCCCCGGTGACGGCCGAGTCGTGAGCATCCACCTCGTCGGCGGCGGACCCTTCGCCGCCTCGGACGCCGCTGCGCCGTTCCTCGCCGAGGCCACCGCGCGGTCCGCGGCCGTCGGCCGGACCGTGCCGCGCATCGGACTGCTGTCGGTCGCCGGGCCGTCGGCCGCCGGCGTCTCACCGTCCACCGCGGACATCGCGGAGGTCCTCGGCGGCGCACGCCAGGCCGAGGTCCTCGTCACCGAGATCGCGCCGGGCGAGGTCTTCAGCACCACCGTGCTGAGCGACGTCGACGCCCTGGTCGTCGGCGGCGGGGTCACCCCGCACTACCTCGACGCCGTCGCCCCGCTCGTCGACCAGATCCGTCTGCTCGTGTCCGACGGCCTGCCCTACCTCGGCTACTCGGCCGGCGCGATGATCGCCTCCGACCGTGCCCTCATCGGCGGCTGGCGCATCGGCGGCGTGGAGATCTGCCCCGAGGGCGCGTCCGAGGGGCTCGACGAGGTCGAGCTCCGCGAGGGACTCGGACTCGTCGACCTGACCATCGACGTGCACGCGGTCCAGGCCGGCACGCTCGCACGACTCGTCGCGAGCGCCGAGGCCGAGTTCGTCACCGCGGGCATCGCGATCGACGAGGACACCACGCTCGTCGTCGGCGAGGGCGCCCTCGAGGTCCGCGGCACCGGCAGCGTCTGGCGAGTCGTCGCCGGCGAGGAGTCGGTCGCGGTCGCGACGATGGGCGCCTAGCGTCGTGCAGGCCCACCCGCTCGCCGACCTGGTCGACCCCGGTTGGGCCGGCGCGCTCGCCCCGGTCGAGGAGGACGTCCACCGCATGGGCTCCTGGCTCCGGGGCGAGGTCGCCGCCGGTCGTCCCTACCTGCCCGCCGGCGACCACGTCCTCCGGGCCTTCGCCGACCCGTTCGACGCCGTGAAGGTGCTCGTCGTCGGGCAGGACCCCTACCCGACGCCCGGGCACCCGATCGGCCTGTCGTTCGCGGTCGACCCGCACGTGCGACCGGTGCCACGGAGCCTGGCGAACATCTACCGCGAGCTGGAGTCCGACCTCGGCCCGACGCCGCCCGCCCACGGTGACCTCCGGGCGTGGTCCGCGCAGGGCGTGCTGCTCCTCAACCGCGTGCTCACCGTCCGGTCCGGCGAGGCGGGCAGTCACCGCGGCAGGGGCTGGGAAGCCGTCACCGACCAGGCCGTCCGTGCGCTCGTCGCCCGCGGGAAGCCCCTCGTCGCCGTGCTCTGGGGCAACCAGGCGGGCTCGGTCCGGCCGCTCCTCGGCGACACCCCGGTCGTGGCGTCCGCGCACCCCTCGCCGCTCAGTGCGTCGAGGGGGTTCTTCGGCAGCCGGCCGTTCTCGCAGGTGAACGAGCTGCTCGTCGCGCAGGGCGCGTCACCCGTGGACTGGACGCTGCCCACCGAACCGGTCGGACCGCCTGCGGCATAGGCTCGGACGCGTGCTCGAGGAGGAATACCAGCGACGGCGGGTCCTGCCGCGACACCTGCGTGCCCCGGTGCCCGCGGAAGCGGCGTTCGCCTACACGATCCGTGCCGCGGAACCCACGGACCTTCCCGACATCCGAGAGATCCACACGCACTACGTCCGCAACTCGTCGGTGACCTTCGACCCGTCCGCGTTCACCTTCGCCGCGTGGAAGCGCCGGTACGACGACATCCGCCGCCGGGGTCTGCCGTTCCTGGTGGCCCAGAACCCGTCCGGGCAGGTGCTCGGGTACGCCCTCGTCGACGCCTGGAACCCGCGGGACCGTTCGAACCGCGTCGTCGAGGACTCGATCTACCTCGGTGCCGCGTCCGGCGGGAAGGGCCTCGGGCGCGCGCTCATGGAGGCGCTGCTCGACGAGTGCCGGTCGGCCGGGGTCCGCGAGGTCGTCGCGGTCATCGCCGACCGTCAGGCCGAGGCGTCGATCCGTCTGCACGAGCGACTCGGCTTCGAGGAGGTCGGCCGCATGGGGAAGGTCGGCTACAAGTACGACCGGTGGCTCGGCACGGTGACGATGCGGCTGCGCCTGCGGGGCCCGCGGCTCTTCGCGCGCCGGTAGGGGCGCGGCCGGGCCCGCGGTACCGGGCTGAATCGGGCGTACCGAGCGCTCCCGGGCGTACCTGCCAGGAAGTTCCGACCAGGTACGCCCGTTCTGACTTTCCATCGCGCGCGTTCTGGGAAAGAACGTGCGAACCACCGGACTGGAGGCGCGTGGCGGCGCCGCCCCGCGCCTCCAGTCCGTCGTCTGTTCACCACCCACCCGGCTGTACCGGGCGCTTTCGGGCGTACCTGCCGGAACGTTCCGACCAGGTATGCCCGTTTTCATATTCCATCGCGCGCGTGATGGGAAAGAACGCGTGCGTCAGGACGCCGGCGCCTCCGCGATGAACTCGTCCCGCGTCACGCGCACCAGCTCGCCCGCGGCCGCCGACGCAGCGACGCCGTCGCCCGCGACGAGCGCCCGCCCCACCGCCTCGTGCCGGGCCGCCGCGTCCCGCGTCCAGCGCGTGATGGTGTCCCGCGACTCCGACGTCCGGGTCCGCAGCAGCGCCTCGACCGTCCCCGCGAAGTGTGCGAACACGGCGTTGCCGGAGGCGGTGAGCAGCGCGCGGTGGAAGCGCACGTCGGCCTCGAGGTAGGCGCGGCTGTCCTCCCGGCCACACGCGTCGAGCATGTCCGACGCCGCCGCGAGCACCGCGGACGCAGCGGGTGTCCCGGCCGCGAGCGATGCCGCGACGGGTTCGACGCCGAGCCGGAGTTCGAGCAGCTCACGCTGCTGGACGAAGTACGACGGCGAGGCGCCGCGCCACCGGATGACCGTCGGTGCGAGCAGTTCCCACGACCCGATGCCGAGCACCTGCGTGCCGACCCGCTGTCGGGGCTCGACGAGGCCGAGGGACTGCAGGACGCGGAGGGCCTCGCGGACGACGGACCGCGACACGCCGAACTCCTCCGCGACGAGCTCGGGCCGGACGACGGTGCCGGGGGCGAGCACCGCGTCGACGATGCGCTGCCCGAGGGTGTCGAGCACGTGGGCGTGCAGGCCGCGTCCGGTGGGCATCGTTCCTCCATGCAGTACGCGTCACGCAGTCGGCGTGACGCGGTGTCCATCGAATCGGCAGACTGCCCAGGAGGGCGAGTGCCGCGCGGTGGATCGTCGTATAGTCTGATTAATCAGATTATTGACGGTGGACGCGCAGCACGCCACACCGTTCTCGACACGAAGGCGACGGAGCCGCGCGGCAGCGGCTCCAGGAAGGGGCACCGATGCCTCACGCTCTCCTGGCCGATCCGGCCACGACCGGCGCGGTCACGGCCCACACGGCCACGGCCCACGCGGTCTCCGTCCTCGCAGCAGAAGGCGGCGGGACCGAGACCGTCGACCCGTCCGGCCCGGTCGCACAGCTGATCATCGCGGCGGTGATCGGCATCGTCGTGATCATCGCGCTCATCACCTGGCTCAAGGTGCACCCGTTCATCGCGCTGACGATCGGTGCGCTCGGCGTCGGCATCGGTGCGGGACTCGCGCCGGACAAGGCGGTCACGAGCTTCGGCAACGGGTTCGGCGCGACCATGACGAGCGTCGGCATCCTGGTCGGCCTCGGCTCGATGTTCGGCAAGATGCTCGTCGACTCCGGCGCCGCCGACCGCGTGGTCGACACCCTCGTGCGGAAGTCGTCGAAGGCGGCGCTGCCGTGGACGATGGCCCTGATCGGTGCACTGATCGGCCTGCCGATGTTCTTCGAGGTCGGCCTCGTCCTGCTCATCCCGATCATCGTGCTGGTCGCGAAGCGCAGCTCCGTCCCGATCATGAAGATCGCGGTACCAGCGCTGGTCGGCCTGTCGACGATGCACGCCTTCGTCCCGCCGCACCCCGGCCCGCTCGTCGCGATCTCCACCGTCGGCGCGAACCTCGGCACGACCCTCGCCTTCGGCATCGTGCTCGCGATCCCCGTCATCGTCCTGGCCGGCCCGGTCTTCGCCCGCTTCGCGGCGCGCTGGGTCGACATCCCCGCCCCCGACATGTTCGGCTCGCGCGGATCGGGTTCCACCTCCGACGACCCGGCACAGGCCGGACGGGAGGCACGGCGCGGCCCCGCCACGCAGGACACCGCCTCCCTGCCCCACGGCAAGAGCGACTTCACCCGCGTCATCAGCGAACCGCGCAGCCCGTCGTTCACCGTCGCGCTCGTCGGCATCCTGCTGCCGGTCGTCCTCATGCTCGCCCAGGCGATCCGCGAGGCCACCGTGCCGAACGCTTCCGGCTCCTGGGTCAGCCTGCTCGACTTCCTCGGGTCGCCGATGATCGCGATCGGGATCGCCGCCGTCTACGCGATGATCTTCTTCGCCATCGGTGGCGGCATGGACCGATCCGCGGTGTCGAAGTCCCTGGAGAGCGCGCTGCCGCCGGTCGCTGGCGTCCTGCTCATCGTCGGGGCTGGTGGTGGCTTCAAGCAGGTCCTCATCGACACCGGGATCGGTGGGGTGATCGCCGACGCCGTGAAGGACTCGGGGATCTCGGTGCTGCTCGTGGCCTGGGTCGTCTCGGCCCTCGTCCGCGTGGCCACCGGTTCTGCGACGGTCGCGACGGTGACCGCGGCCGGCATCATGGCCCCGATCGCGCACGACCTGTCCTCGCCGATGACCTCGCTGCTCGTGCTCGCGATCGGTGCCGGTTCGGTCTTCCTGTCGCACGTGAACGACGCCGGGTTCTGGCTGGTGAAGGGGTACCTCAACACCACGGTCGGGCAGACGTTCAAGACGTGGACGATGCTCGAGTGCCTCATCTCGGTGTTCGGCCTCGCCGGGGTCATGCTCGCGGGGGTGTTCATCCATTGAGCACCGTCGACGCACGCGTCCTGGTGGTGATGGGCGTCTCCGGGTCGGGGAAGTCCACCGTCGCCGCGATGGTCGCCGAGCAGCTCGGGTGGGACTTCGCCGAGGGTGACGCGATGCACCCGCAGGCGAACGTCGACAAGATGCACGCCGGCACTCCGCTCACCGACGAGGACCGCTGGCCGTGGCTCGACGTCATCGCGACGTGGATCCGCACGCACCTCGACGCCGGGACACCGGGGGTCGTGACCTGCTCGGCCCTGAAGCGCTCCTACCGGGACGTGCTGCGGGCGCCCGGCGTGGTGTTCGTGCACGTCGCCGGGGACGGCTCCCTCATCGAGGACCGGATGTCACAGCGGTCGGGGCACTTCATGCCGACGTCGCTGCTGGCTTCCCAGCTCGCGACGCTCGAGCCGCCGCAGGCCGACGAGGCACACGTCACGATCGCCGCGGACCGCACTCCCGAGGAGGAGAGCGCCGAGGTCATCGACCGGCTCGGCCTGACCCGCTGACGAGGGCGGCTGCCGCGACGGCGAGCTGGACGTTCGACGTCGCGGCGCTGCCGTCCTCGAGGACCGACGTGTCCTCGAGCCCGGTCCGGATCGCGTGCCCTCGCGCGAGCGCCCGACGGCTGACCTGCCACGACGCCGCACCGATCCCGTGGTGGAGCTGGGGGAGGCGGACGTCGGCGGCGGCGATCAGCGCCTCCATCTCGGCGTCGAGCGCGAGCGCCTCGTCGACGTCCTCGAGCAGCGGCTCGACCACGAGGCGCACGAACCGGTCGTGGCCGCCCTTCCGGACGAACCGCTCGGCGTCCGAGGTGCTCAGCACGCAGGCCTCGATCCCGACGCCGCGGCGGGCGAGCACCTCGCTGACCTCGTCGATGCCGGCTTCGCCCTGGTTCGCGGCGACGAGATCGGGCAGTTCGGTCCACGAGGAGACCAGCGACAGCCGTTCTCGGGGATCGGGGACGATCGCGGCGAACGTCGTGACGTTCAGCGGGATCCCCGGGCACGCGGCGCGCACCGCCCGGAGCATCCGGCCCACGGGCCCGGCCGCGAGTGACTCGGTGCCGTCGTCGTCGAAGGCGTGCAGGTGGAGCAGCGTGGCACCGGCCGCGACGCAGTCGGCGGCGTCCCGGGCGATCTCCTGGGCGGTGCGGGGCATCGCCGGGTGCGTCGTGTCGCCGTTCAGCGCGAGTTGCAGGTCGACCATGCCCGCGAGCCTACGGAGTCAGTGTTCGGTGCTCACCGTTCCGTGACCCGCCCGTCCTCGACCCGCCACTGCCGGTCGAGGCGGACGGTCTCGAGCATCCGGCGGTCGTGCGTGACGAGCAGGAGCGTGCCCTCGTACGACTCCAGTGCCTCCTCCAGCTGCTCGATCGCCACGAGGTCGAGGTGGTTCGTCGGCTCGTCCAGCACCAGGACGTTCACCCCGCGGGCCTGCAGCAGAGCGAGTCCGGCGCGGGTGCGCTCACCGGGGGAGAGTGCGCTCGCGGGGCGTCCGACGTGGTCGGCCTTCAGCCCGAACTTGGCGAGCAGGGTCCGGACGTCGGCGGTCGTGTACTCGGGGACGATCGCCTCGAACGCCGCGGCGAGGGGCTGGTCACCGGTGAAGGCCGCACGGGCCTGGTCGATCTCGCCGATCGCGACGTTCGAGCCGAGCGAGGCAGTGCCCGTGGTCGGTGCCTGCTTGCCGAGCAGCGCCCGGAGCAGGGTGGACTTGCCGGCGCCGTTCGGACCGGTGATGCCGATCCGGTCGCCGCCGTCGACCTGCAGCGAGACCGGCCCGAGCGTGAAGTCGCCCTGCGTGAAGGTGGCGTCAGCCAGGGTCGCGACGACCGCCGACGACCGGGGCGCGCTGCCGATCGTGAACTCGAGCTGCCACTCCTTGCGGGGCTCCTCGACCTCGTCGAGCCGGGCGATGCGGGACTCCATCTGCCGGACCTTCTGCGCCTGCTTCTCGCTCGACTCGCTCGCGGCCTTGCGGCGGATCTTGTCGTTGTCGGGCGCCTTCTTCATGGCGTTGCGGACGCCCTGACTCGACCACTCCCGCTGCGTCCGGGCCCGCGAGACGAGGTCGGCCTTCGTCGAGGCGTAGTCCTCGTAGGCGTCGCGCTTGTGCTGCTTGGCGATCTCGCGCTCCTCGAGGAAGGAGTCGTACCCGCCGCCGAACAGCCGGTTGGACGACTGCGCGAGGTCGAGCTCCAGCACGGCGGTGACCGATCGCGCCAGGAACTCGCGGTCGTGGCTGACGAGCACGACCCCGCCGCGGAGCCCCCGGACGAAGCCCTCGAGCCGGTCGAGACCGTCGTGGTCGAGGTCGTTCGTCGGCTCGTCGAGCAGGACGATGTCGAACCGGGAGAGCAGGAGGGCCGCGAGGCCGACGCGCGCGGCCTGCCCGCCGGACAGCGCCGTCATCAGGGAGTCCGGGCCGACCCCGTCCCCGTCCGACCCGAGCTCGAGGCCGAGATCGGACAGCACTGCGGGGATGCGCTCGTCCAGGTCCGCCGCACCCGCAGCCAACCACCGGTCGAGCGCGGCCGAGTAGGCGTCCGCGACCGCGTCGCCCGCGTCGGGCGCACCGAGTGCCGCCGCTGCTGCGTCCATCGTCGTCGTGGCCTCGGCGCAGCCGGTCCGACGCGCGATGTACCCGGCGACGGTCTCGCCCTCGACGCGCTCGTGCTCCTGCGGGAGCCACCCCACGAAGGCGTCCGTCGGTGCGAGCGACACCGTGCCGGCGAGCGGCTCGTCCACGCCGGCGAGGAGCCGGAGCAGCGTCGACTTTCCGGCCCCGTTGACGCCGACCACGCCGATCACGTCACCGGGCGCGACGGTGAGGTCGAGGGAGTCGAACAGCGTGCGTGCGGCGTAGCCGCCGGCGAGGCCCTTGGCGACGAGCGTGGCGGTCATGCAGCAATCGTCCCATCCCGGCACGGCGGCTCCGGACACACCGTGGCGGACTGGAGGCGCGGTGCGGGCCCGCCACGCGCCTCCAGGACAGCAGAATGGCCGGATGGAACCCTGCACCTTCTGCCGCATCATCGCCGGGGAGGCTCCCGCGACGTGGGTCGAGCGCGAGGAACACGCCGTCGCGTTCGCGCCGCTCCCCGACTCGGCGCTCGCGCCGGGGCACACCCTCGTCGTGCCGGTGGAGCACACGGACGACCTGCTGACGGCCGGGCCGGTGGGGCTCGCCGCCACGTTCGCCCTGGCGCAGCGGGTCGCCCGCGCGATGCGCGGGGCGCTCGGCGCGACCGGGACGGTGCTGCTGCAGGCGTCGGGGACGGATGCCGGGCAGAGCGTGCGGCACCTGCACGTCCACGTCGTGCCGTGCTGGTCGGACGACGGCACCGTGCACTGGCCGGAGCCCCCCTCGGCCCACGTCGTGCAGGGGGATCCGCACGCGGCGCTCGCCGAGATGTTCGAGTGACCCGACGCGGGCCTCAGCCGACGAGGCGGAACCGGAACGCGTCGCCGGGGCGGAGCTGGGCGGAGCGGTCGACCGAGGCCGGCGTGAGCACGGCCACGACCGGGTAGCCGCCCGTCACCGGGTGGTCGGCGAGGAACAGGACGGGGTGCCCGTCCGGCGGCACCTGGAGCGACCCGGTCTCGACGCCCTCGCTCGGCAGCTCCCGGGTGACGGCCCGGACGAGCGGGCGTGCTGCGGTTGTCCGGACCCCGACGCGGTCGCTGTCCTGGGTCACCCGGTGTTCCTGGCCCGTGAGCAGGCCGCGCCACGACGGCAGGAACCAGTCGTCGCGGGGCCCGGCCACGACGTCGAGCACTGCGTCGCCGGACACCGGGGGAACGACGGCGTCGACGTTCGGCCAGGCATCGGCGGCGTCCCCGATCGGCAGGACGTCGCCGATCCGCAACGGTGCGGGGCCGAGCCGCGCGAGGGAGTCCCACGATCGACTGCCGAGCACGGGCTCGACCGCCAGCCCACCGCGGACGGCGAGGTACGCGCGGAGTCCGCTCGTCGGTACGCCGAGCCGGAGGACGTCGCCCGGTGCGAGGTGCAGGACCTCGTACGCGGCGGCGCCGCGGACCCGGCCGTCGGCGGACGCGACCTCGACCGGGCAGGGTGCGCCGGTGGTGGCAGCGACCACGTGCGCATCGGTGCGGAGCGTGACGGAGCCGAGCAGTGCCTCCAGGACGGCCGCGTCGGGACGGTTGCCGACCATGCGGTTGGCGAGCGCGGCGGAACCCCGGTCGGCGGGGCCGGCCGCACCGAGACCCGTGTCGCTGAACCCGGGGCGTCCCGTGTCCTGCGTGGACGTGCCGGGGCCGACCTGCAGGATGGTGAGGGTGCTCATGCGCGATCCGCCGCGACGAAGCGGAGGCGGGTGCCCGCCGGGGCGAGTGCGGGCGGGTCGCGGTCGAGCGACCACATCGGGACCGACGTGCGGCCGATCAGCTGCCACCCGCCGGGCGAGGTGCGCGGGTACACGGCGCTGAACTCGCCGGCGAGGGCGACGCTCCCGCTCGGGACGGCGGTGCGGGACGTGTCCCGCCGCGCCAGGTCGAGCGACGGCGCCGTGCCGGTGAGGTAGCTGAAGCCGGGCGCGAAGCCGCAGAACGCGCTCGTCCAGACCTGACCCGTGTGCCACGCGACGAGCTCGTCGGTGGTCATGCCGGTCGTGGCGGCGACGGCGTCGAGGTCCTCGCCGTCGTACGTGACGGGGACGACCACCGGGTCGTCGTCTGCACGGTCGCCCGCGGCGACGGGGACGACGTCGTCGAGGCGTCCCCGCAGAATCCGGGCGTCGGTGCGCGCAGGGTCGAACCGGACGAGGAGCGTGCGTGCTCCGGAGACCACCTCGGTGACGCCCGGCAGCGCCGCCCGGGTGAGTCCGCCGTGGAAGGCGACGACGTCGGCGAGCGTGCGGAAGGTGACGAGCAGCGCGCTCGTGCCGGCCGGACGGACGTCGACGATCACGGCGTGAACGGCGTGAACGGTGCGATCGTGACGCCGTGCGTGGTGAGCAGCTCGCGGATCGCCCGTGCCATCGCGACCGCGCCGGGGGAGTCCCCGTGGACGCAGACCGAGTCCGCGTGGACCGGGACGTCCGAACCGTCGACGGCGGTCGCCACGCCCTCGGTCACGATGCGGAGCACCCGTTCGGCGACCTCGTCGGCGTCGTCGAGCACGGCACCCGGCCGGCTGCGCGACACGAGGGATCCGTCGGGTTCGTAGGCGCGGTCGGCGAACGCCTCACCGACGGCGCGGAGGCCGTGGGTGGTGGCCGCTCGGAGGAGCTCGGAGTCGGGCAGGGCGAGCACGGCCAGCGACGGATCGACGTCGGCGACCGCGCGGACCACCGCCGAAGCCTGCACCGGGTCCGCGCAGGCCGTGTTGTAGAGGGCGCCGTGCGGCTTCACGTACGTCACGGTGGTGCCGGCAGCGCGCGCGGTGGCGACGAGGGCACCGAGCTGGTGGACGACGTCGGCGTACAGCTCGTCCGGCGTGACCTGCACCGCCCGGCGGCCGAACCCGACGAGGTCGCGGTAGGACACGTGGGCACCGACGGACACCCCGCGTGCGGCGGCGGCACGGGCGGTGTCGAGCATGATCACCGGGTCGCCGGCGTGGAACCCGCACGCGATGTTCGCCGACGAGACCACGTCGAGCATCGCCTGGTCGTCGCCCATGCTCCAGGCGCCGAAGCCCTCACCGAGGTCGCTGTTCAGGTCGATCGTCGTCACCCGGCCAACCTAGCGTCCGACTCCGGCACGCTGCTCCCGTATCCTGCGGCAGTGGAAGCGACACAGCCCTCCGGCACGACGAAGCGCCGCGTGGAACTCCGGATCACCCGACCCGTCCTGGCGTGGTTCGCGCGTCCGACGGTCACGATCGACGGCGTCGGACACCCGGCGCAGTGGGGCATCGGGACGTGGGCGGTGCCGGACGACGGCGGGACCGTCATCGGCGTGTACCTGTACAACCGCGTGTGGCGGTTCGGGACGGCGACGCGGACCGTGGGGACGGACGAGACCGAGGACCGGGTCGTGTACCGGGCCGGCTGGCTGCCGTTCGGCCCAGGCCGGCTCAGCCCGCGCTGACGGGCGTCGTCGACGGGCTGGTCAGTCGGCGGCGGGCGTCGTCAGGCCGAGGATGCACCCCTCCACTGCTGCGATCCGCACGGCGTCGGTCGCGTCGAACAGCACGCTCTGGCTCACCGCGCCGACGTGCGCCGCCACGACCGCCCTCGTGTAGAGCGCGTCGTCCACCGTCGGCACGCGCCCGATGCGGCGCAGTGAGGCGATCAGCAACGGCTGCAGGGTGTCGTGGAAGCGGTCCGTGTGCGCGCGGAGCAGGGCGTTCACGTCGGCGTCGTGACGCGCCCGGGTGAGGAGCACGGACCGGATCGCGTACCACTTGTCCTCGGGGGGCAGGCCACGGACGACGCCCTGCACCACGTCGTCGACCGTGCGGTGCTCGCCCTCGAGGGCGTCGCCGAGCTCCCGCTCGAGCACTGCGAACACCGCTTCGGCCTGCTGTTCGTAGACGGCGAAGAACAGCTCGTCGACGGTGCGGAAGTTCGAGTAGAACGCCCCGCGGGTGAACCCGGCACGGCTGACGACCGCCTCGACGCTGACCGAGGTCGAGCCGGTCTCGTCGAACAGCGCCTCGGCCGCGGCGATGAGGGTCGCCCGGGTGCTGCTGCGCCGCCGGACGGCCCGGTCGGGTGTGGGGAGATCGCTCACCGGACCAGGCTAGACGGCGGAGTACCCGGTGGCGGCGGCACGCGCACCGAGGTAGTCGTGCGCGGGCTGTACCGGTGCGAGGGTCAGGTCGGTCACGACGTGCGACGCGCTGACGACCTCGAGCACGGGCAGGTCGGCCATCGGGGCGAGCGCGTGTTCGAACAGCTGGAGCCGTGCGGGACCGGTCCAGGCCTCCTTCACGACGACGTCGGTGATCTCGGTCCGCACCAGGTCGGCGGCCCGGAGCTCGCCGGTGAAGACGTTCGGCACGATCTTCACCATGTAGGTCGGCACGGTGATCTGCGCCCGTGCCTCGTCGAGGTCGAGCGGCTCCCACTTGTACGCCATCGTCGCGGTCGCGACCCGTTCACCGCTGCGGTCGAGCGTGCCGACGAGGGCGCCCTGGTCGACGCGCAGCCGGGGCGTCCCGATGACCTTCGGGTAGGCGCTGAGCTCTCGTCCGGAGACCGTCGCGGCGAAGTTGTCGAGGTACATCGTGTGCAGGTACTCGCCGCGCTCGCCGTCGAGGGTGACCTGGATCGCCTGCCCGGACTCGACGTACGGGCCGTAGCCGTCGACCTCGGCCATGTTCATGACCTCGAACCGGACGAGCGGCTCGTCGATCTGCAGGGGCTCCGGCACGACCGCGCGGAGGGCGTCCGGGTCGGTGCGGTAGACGACGTTGAGGTACTCCCGGTCGGTGAAGCGCGTCGGTCGCGGCGGGTACACGGGCGCGGTCAGCGGGGTCGTGAGGTGGTGGAGGACGTCGGCTTCCTGCATGGTGACCTTCCGGAACAACGATACGATCTGTATCGAGTACAGTCTGTATCGAACCAGTACGCCACGCAAGCGAGCGGACGAGCACCGCACCGAGGGAAGGACCCCCAATGACCCACCAGCTCCCCGAGAACGTCCGCGACCGACCGGTCACCGTGGTCGGCGGCGGCACCCTCGGGCGTCGCATCGCCCTCATGTTCGCCAGCGGCGGCACCGAGGCACGCGTCCACGACCTGTCCGCCGACGTCCGCGCTGCAGCCGTCGCGTACGTCGAGGAGACCCTGCCCTCGGTCGTCGCGAGCCGAGAGGGCGCCGAGGCCGGCACGATCCGGGCGTTCGACGACCTCGACGAGGCCGTCGCGGGCGCCTGGCTCGTCATCGAGGCGATCCCGGAGCGCCTCGACCTGAAGACCCCGCTGTTCGGTCGGCTCGACGCGACGGTCGCCCCCGACACGATCCTCGCCACGAACTCGTCGTCCTACGCGAGCCGGCACGTCATCGACGAGGTCACGCACCCCGAGCGCGTGCTCAACATGCACTTCTACATGCCCCCGCAGCAGAACGCGGTCGACCTGATGAGCGACGGACAGACCGAACCGGCAGTGATCGAGTTCCTCCGCGGTGAACTCCCGCACTACGGCGTGCACCCCTTCGTCGCCCACCGCGAGTCGACCGGGTTCATCTTCAACCGCATCTGGGCCGCCATCAAGCGCGAGTCGCTCGCCGTCGTCGCCGACGGTGTCTCCACGCCCGGGGACGTCGACGCCATGTGGACCGTCAACACCGGAGCGCCGGCCGGGCCGTTCCGCATGATGGACCAGGTCGGTCTCGACGTCGTCCTCGACATCGAGGACCACTACGCCGCCGAGGACCCGCACCTGCCGGAGGGTCCCCGTCGCCTGCTCCACGAGTACGTCGACGCGGGGCACCTCGGTCGGAAGACCGGGCGCGGGTTCTACCGCTACGACGACTGACCGACACGCGATCAGCCGGGGGAGCGGACACTGGGCCCATGACCACGAAGATCACGCTCATCATCGACAACCCGACCGACCCGGCTGCGTTCGAGCAGGCGTACCCGGCACTCGAGCAGGCGGCCGCGGCGCTCCCGGAGCTGCGCCGCCTCGAGGCGGGCAAGGTCTGGCCGAAGGAGGACGGCACGCCCACGCCGGCCCACCGCACCCTCGACCTGTACTTCGACTCCTACGACGACGCGTCGGCCGCGGTCGCGGGCGAGGAAGCCGGTGCGCTCTTCGGGCAGCTCGGTGCCACGGGTGCGACGTTCACCGGCCTGTTCTCGGACGTCGAGAAGGCGTGACCACGACCGTCCTCGTCGCCGGCGCGACCGGCGACCTCGGCCGACGGATCGTCCGCGCGCTCGGCAGCCACGACACCCGCGTCCGCGTCCTCACACGCGGCAGCAGTCCCGCGGCCGGACGCCTCGCCGCTGCCGACGACCTCGACGTGGTCACCGCCGACTACGCCGACCACGCCGCACTGACCTCGGCGCTCGCCGGGGTCGACGTCGTGGTCTCGGCGGTGAGCGGCACCCGTGCCGTCATCGTCGATGCCCAGCGTGCACTGCTCCGGGCCGCGGTCGAGGCCGGCGTCGAACGGTTCGTCCCGTCCGACTACGCCGCCGACTACCGGTCGATCACCCCGGGCACCAACCGGAACTTCGAACTCCGCAGGGAGTTCGCCGCCGACCTCGACGCCGCACCGATCCGGGCGACGTCGGTGCTCAACGGTGCGTTCACGGACATGCTCACCGGGCAGGCACCCCTCATCCTGTTCGACCGCCAGCGCGTCCTGTACTGGTCGTCGCCCGATCAGCTCCTCGACTTCACCACGAAGGACGACGTCGCCCGCACCGTCGCGCACGTCGCCCTCGACCCCGCAGCACCACGGGTCGTCGAGGTCGCGGGCGACCGGGTCACCTCACGCACGATCGCCGACACGATGTCGCAGCTGACCGGCACGCCGTTCCGCCTGCAGTGGGCGGGCACCGTCGGCACCCTGTCGGCGATGGCCCGGGTCGGCCGGCGGCTGTCGAAGGCGGGCGACGACGAGCCGTTCCCCGCTTGGCAGGGCATGCAGTACTTCGTCAGCATGTTCAGCGGCGAGGCCGAACTGCGTCACGTCGACAACGGGCGGTACGGTGACGAGCAGTGGACGACCGTGCGCGAGGTCCTCGCCGCACACGTCTCCGCCTGACCAGGAGGAGCACCCCGCCGATGGCCGACACCACCTGCCACATGTCGATCTCGCTCGACGGCTTCGTCGCCGGACCCGACCAGCGCCGCGACCAGCCCCTCGGCCGTCGGGGCGGGGAACTGCACACGTGGCACATGCCCGGCGCCGATGTCGGCGAGGCGGACCGCACGGCGGCCGGCTGGCTGATGCGGCCACGGGGCGCGTACGTGATGGGCCGGAACATGTTCGGCCCGGTCCGGGGCGCGTGGGACGAGGACTGGCAGGGCTGGTGGGGCGCCGAGCCGCCGTACCACGCACCGGTCTTCGTGCTCACCCACCACCCGCACGACCCGATCGCGCTCGAGGGCACGACCTTCCACTTCGTGACGGACGGCTTCGACGCCGCCTACGCCCAGGCCGTCGAGGCAGCGGGCGACGGTGGGGTGGACATCGCCGGTGGGGCGTCGACCGTCCGGCAGGCACTCGCCGCGGGGGTCGTCGACGAGCTCACCCTCGACATCGCCCCGGTGCTGCTCGGGTCCGGGGAGCGGATCTTCGAGGACGGTGCCGAGGCGTTCGACTTCGAACCCGTCGAGGTGCTGCACTCCCCGCTGACGACGCACGTCCGGTACCGCCGCCGCTGAGCGGTCAGGGGCCGTCCGGCACCTGCACGATGCGGTTCTGGTAGGCCCACACGACGGCCTGCAGGCGGGACCGCACCCCGAGCTTCGGGAGCATCCGCGCGAGGTGCGACTTCACGGTGGACACCTCCACCACCAGGGCCGCGGCGATCTCCTCGTTCGACATCCCCTCGGCGAGGAGCAGCAGGACGTCCCGCTCGCGAGCCGTCAGCACGTCGTCCAGGCGGTCGCCGGACACCGGCTGCAGGCTCCGCCGTGAGACGAACTCGCGCAGGACCCGCCGGGTCAGGGTCTGGTCGATGGTCCCGTTGCCGGCCGCGACCTGCCGGACGGCGCCGACGATGACGTCGGGCTCGGCGTCCTTCAGCAGGAACCCGGACGCTCCGGCCTCGAGCGCGCCGAACACGAGGTCGTCCAGGTCGAACGTCGTCAGCATGAGCACCGGCACCGCGGGGTCGGCCCCGGGAGCGCAGAGTTCGCGGGCGACCTCGATGCCGTTCCGCACCGGCATCCGGATGTCCAGGCACGCGACGTCCGGTCGGGTGCTCCGCGCGAGGGCGAGGGCCTCGCCGCCGTCGGCGGCGACACCGACGACCTCGATGTCGGGCTCCGCGGACAGCAGCGCCGAGACGCCGGCCCGGACCAGCGGCTGGTCGTCCGCCACCAGCACGCGGATCACCCGGCCACCTCCGGATCGTGCGCCGACGCGTCGGCGGTGGGTCGTGCCTCCCGGCCCGTCACCAGCTCGACCACCCACCCACCGGGACCGGTGGGACCGGCCTGGAGGCGCGCCCCGACCAGTTCTGCCCGCTCGCGCATGCCTCGGAGTCCGTTCCCACCCGACGGGCTGCTCCCGACGGACGGTGCGGTGGGCACCCCGTTCTCGACGCGCACGGTGAGGTGCGCGGGGTCGCGGTCGTCGACGGTGACGGTGCACGCCGCACCGGCGGCGTGCAGCGCGACGTTGGCGAGGGCCTCCTGCACGGTCCGGTACGCGACGAGCTGCGTCAGGGGGCCGATCCCGTCGGCGAGGGGGTGCTCGCCGTCGAGGACGACGAGCTCGACGGCGGTCCGGTGCCGCGCCTGCTCGACCAGGTCGACGATCCCGGTGACCGTCTCGACCGCGCGTTCGGCCGGTGCGTCGTCACGGAGGAGCCCGACGAGTCGGCGGAGGTCCTCGAGGACGGCGGTGCTCTGCTCGCGGACCTGCCGGACGCCGTCGTGGGCGCGCTCCGGGTCGGTGTCGATCTGCCGGTCCACGACGGCCGACATGAGGGCGATCCCGGACAGGTGGTGCGCGGCGATGTCGTGGAGCTCGCGCGCCATCGCGGCGCGCTCGCGGGAGACGGCTGCGTCGACGCGGGCGTCCTGTTCGCGGGAGACGGCGGCGGCCTCGGCGCTGCGGGCGTCGGCCTCGGCGGTGCGGGCTGCTGCCTCGTCCCGCCGTGCAGCGCGCAGCTCGCGTCGGGACCGGACGATCAGCGTGACCACGAGCGGCAGGCCGACCGCGCCCACTGCCTGCAGGACGCCCTGGCCGAGCGATCCGGTGAGGCCACGGGCGACCCCGCCACGGAACGCGCCGCTGGTGTCGCCCCATTCGATCGCGGTCCCTGCCACCACGAGGGCTGCCGTGAGCGCGACGGTCGGCCAGAGCCGGGGGAGCGGTACCCGGAGCGCGGCGAGCACGACGGCGACGACGACCGGGAGCGCGGTCAGCCCGAACACGGTGCTCGTCGACACGATCGCCAGGGCGACCGGGAGGGCCGCGACCACGACGAGCGTGACGCGGGGCGACCTTGCAGCGGCGAGGAGCACCGCGGACTGGGCGACGAGCGCCACAGCGAGGAGTGTCCACGCGAGACCGCCGACCTCGGGGTACCGAAGGCCCACCGAGTCCGGGTCGAGCGCGTCGAGCGGCGGCAGGCCGAGCAGCAGGCCGAGCGAGAGGACCGCGGTGCCGACGGCGACGAGGACGTCCGTCCGTCGGGTGCGCGCGTCAGCGGGTGCCATCGTTCGATCCTACGAGTCGGGGGTACCCCAGGTGCCCGCGGGTCGCGACGAGGAGCACGACGGCAGCCACGGTGGAGACGATCGTGAGGCCGTGCATCATCGTGCCGGCGGTCATCCCCGGGTACATGTCGGCCCACAGCGTCGAGATGGTGTTGTTCACGCCGACGTGCAGGAGCAGCGCGACGGGCAGGCTCTCCCCGGTGCGGTTGAACACCCACATCATGACGACGTTGAACGTGATCGTGAACAATGCGAACACGAGCGGCTCCGTCCAGTGCGCGTCCGGCCAGCCGCCCCAGTCGCTGAGGTACAGCGGCATGTGCCACAGCGCCCACAGCGGCCCGAGCACGGCGGCGGCGCCGAGCGGACCGAAGCGCTCCTGGAGACGCGGGAGGGCGAAGTCGCGCCAGCCCGGCTCCTCGGACAGTCCGGTGGTGAACAGCTGCACGACGAGCCCGGGGACGAGGGCGAGCAGGGCGAGGGCGCTCGGTGCCTGGACCTGGCCGCCCGCGAAGGGGAGCCCGGTGGCCACGATGAGCGCGGGCACGCCGACGAGGGCGAGGGCGTACCAGTACCAGGCCACCCGCCAGCGCCAGAGCCGGCCGACCCAGCGGCGGAGTCCCGGTCGGCCGTCCGCGAGCGCGGTCACGAGGAACGCACCGCCGAGCGGGCCGAGGAGCGCACCGGGCAGGACACCCGTGAACTGCGCCGTGCCGAGGAACTCGGGGAAGTGCAGGTCCCAGACGCCGAGGCCGTGCGGCGACAGGATGTACGGGGTCCACGCGAGCCAGCTGAGGCCGAGTGCGAGGGTGGCGAACGCGACGAGGGGGTGCCGGGCGACGAGTCCGCGCACCCCCGGCCGGTCCGTGGGGACGGTGCCGGTGGTGTGCCGGTCTTCGGTGGTGATCGTCATGACATCGACGCTAGGAACCGGCGGCGCGCTGGACGACCGGCGAACGGACGCACCCGGCGGGGTTCCTCCGAAGGATGCAAGCCGTCGGCCTAGGCTCGGGAACCGTGTTCGAACTCCACCACCTCGCCGCGCAGGAACTCTGGGACTGGATCCGACGGGGCGAGGCCACCGCGCTCGAGGTGACCGAGCACTACCTGGACCGCATCGCCCGACTGGACCCGGGCCTCGGAGCCTTCGTGACCGTCACGGCGGACGCCGCGCGCGACCGGGCCGGCCACCTCGGCGACCGCGTGCCGACGTCGCGACCGCTGTGGGGCCTCCCGTCCGCCGACAAGGACCTGTACGACCGCGCCGGGGTCCCCACGCGGAACGGGACCGCATCGCTGCCGCTGCGCCCTGCCGGGGCCGACCACCCGCTCGTCGCCGCGCTCGACGCTGCCGGCACGGTGAGCCTCGGCAAGACGACGAGCCCCGAGTTCGGAATGTCCTCGTCGTCGGAGACCCGGTTCGGCGTCACCCGGAACCCGTACGACACCTCGCGGGCTCCTGGGGGATCGTCGAGCGGGGCGGCCGTCGCGGTCGCCGCCGGGCTGCTGCCGGCCGCGGTGGGCTCGGACGGTGGCGGATCGGTGCGGATCCCGGCGGCGGCCAACGGACTGGTCGGCCTCAAGCCGAGCCGCGGTCGGGTGCCGTCGATGCCCGGCCGCTCCGGTGTCGGCGGGCTGTCGGTCGCGGGGCCGCTCACCCGGAACGTCGCGGACGCCGGCATGCTGCTCGACGCGCTCGTGGCACCGACCGGGCTGCCGTCGCCGCAGCCGTACGCGCTCGTCACGCCCGACGTCGGCGAGGGGCCGTTCACCGCGGCGGCCGTCCGCGGCGAGGGCCGCTTCGTCGTCGGGCTGCTCGACGGGTCTCCGTGGGACGACACCGTCGACGTGGTGGTCGACCCTGCTGCCCGGGCGGTGGTCGAGACCGCGGTGCGGATGCTCGGCGAGGTCGGACACGGCGTGGAGGACGTCGCGATGCCCCGCGCGCCGTACGCGGACGCGTTCCGGGTGGCGTGGGAGTCGAGCGCGGCCCGGCTGCCGATGGTGCCCGGGATCGACCTGTCGGCGCTCACCCCGCTCGTGTCGTGGCTGGTGGCCCGTGGGCAGGCGTTGACCGGCACGCAGGTCCTCGACGCGATGACCGCCCTCGACACGTTCTCCGCCGCGCTCATCGGCACGTTCGACCGGTTCGACGCCGTCCTCACGCCGACGCTCGCCCTGACCCCGCGGCCCCTCGGGTGGTACGGCGACGACCCCGAGGAGGACTTCCGTCGGCAGTGCGCCTACTCGCCGTGGACCTCGATGGCGAACGTCGCGGGGCTGCCGGCGATCACGCTCCCCGTCGGGGTCACGGAGGAGGGACACCCGGACGGCTCCGGCCTGCCGATGGGTGTGCAGCTCATCGGTCGGCCGGGCGGGGAGCGTGTGCTGCTGGCGATCGGTGCGCAGCTCGAGCGGCGGCTGCGGTGGCAGCGGAGGCACCCGCCGATGTGGTGAGGCGGTGCGTGCGGGGTGCGCGGGGCCGGCGTGGTGCGCTGCGGTGCGACATCGTCGACGTCGTACGACATCGGAAGTGTCGCAACCGCGCGGCCGCAATCGATGCAGACGCGGGGGAGCGACAACGCCGACGTCGTACGACATCGGATCTGTCGCTCCGAGTCCGCCCGCGCCGCCGCCCGCGCCCCCTCAGCCCTGCTTCTCCATCGCCTCGGTGTACTCCTTCCGCATCGTGTTCCCGGCGGCCGCGGTCCAGGTCGTCACGCCGGCCTTGACCGCCGCCAGGTTCGTCCGCCCGAGCACGTAGTCGTTGCAGACGCTGTTGAACGCCTGGCTGGCCGACTGCGTGGACGACGCTGCGGGGGAGTAGTACCCGTCGACGGGGTTCGTGAGCAGCATGTCCTGCGTCGCGACCTGCCACTTGTGCGACTGCCGCAGCTGCTCGTCGATGCGCACCGCGGTGTTGAGGACCTGCGGCCCGGCGCCGAGACGGTAGAGCGCACTGGCGTTGATCATCTGCTCGCCGGCGCTGGTGAGCGCGGCGTTCGGTCCGCTGCCGGTGTAGTGCACGTTCTTCTTGCCGTGGGTGAGGGTGAACGCTTCCTTGGATCCGAACGGTGCGGACAGGTAGTCGATGAGCCGGAGCTGGGCCTTGATGCGCTCGCGCGTGGTCTTCTTCAGCGCCGCGAAGGAGAAGCTCGAGGTGCCCTGGTAGTTCGCACCCTTCCCGCCGTCGGCCCCGAACGGCACGATGCCACCTGTGACGATCCCCTTCGGCATGGTGACGTCGAGCAGCGCCGAGATGCCGTCGAGGTGCATGAGCACGGTGCCGTTGTTGATGTAGGTCTTCGCCTTGGCGCTCTCGAGGCTCGGGGTGTCCGGGTGGAAGACGCCGGCGTTCCAGAGCTTCTTGATGTAGCTGAGGGTCTCGAGCCACGCCTCGGTCTCGTTCTTGTGGACGAGCGTGCCCCCGTCGGACTTCGTCCACTGGTTCGGGACGCCGAAGGTCGCGCCGATGAAGTCGTAGGACCAGTCCACACCGGACGAGCCACCGCCGCCGGCGATCGCGTACCGACCGGCCTTGGCGTCGGTGACGGCCTTGCACATCTCGAAGAAGTCGTCCTTGTCCTTCGGCGCCGGTTCGGCACCGGTGTACTGCTCGATGAGGTCGGGGCGGCAGATCATCACCGACCCGAACGGCGGCCGGTGCTCCGGGACGCCGTAGATCTTGCCGTTGATGCGAGCGCTCCGCCACGACGGGGTGGGGATGTTCGCGAGGTTAGGGTACTCCTTGACGGCGTCTCCGGACAGGTACTCGGACAGGTCGGAGAACTTCGCGTCGAGCAGCTGCGGGAACCGCGGCGGCATCGCGAACGTGAGGAACTCGACGATGTTCGGGATGTCGTTGCCCGCGGTCATCGTCGCGAACTTCGTGTCGAACGAGTCGCCGGGGACGAAGGTGAGGTCGTACTTCGTGTCCGTGACGTCGCCGATGTAGTCGAGGAACGAGTTGTTCGCGGGCGGAGGCGCGGCGTAGGTGACGACGAAGCCGGTGGTGGTGCCGCCGACCTTCACGTCCCTCGTCACGGAGCGGAAGAGCTCGCTGTCCTCCGGGTACGAGTAGTAGACCGGCTGGACCTTGTCGTTGCCCGGCAGGTCGGGCTCCGGCCCCTTCGTGATCGGGACGTAGGTGGGGAGTGCAGCCACCGTGTCGGAGATGGTCGCGGCGCTCCCGCCGCCGGAGCACCCGGCGAGCGACCCGCCGGCGCCGAGCGCGACGAGGCCGAACGCGGCGCCGGAGAACAGGGTGCGGCGGCTGATGCCGGTTGTGGTTTCGGACATGGCTTCTCCCTTGAAGCGAGGGTCGGGTGGTGATGGACGTCGGACTGGAGGCGCGGTGCGGGGCCGCCCCGCGCCTCCAGTCCGTGGACGGTTGCGTCAGCCCTTGACGGCGCCGGTCAGGACGCCCTTGGTGAGGTGTCGTTGCACCATCGGGTAGGCCGCGAGTATGGGGATGATCGCGATCATCACGACGGCCATCTGGATCGACTCGGCCGGCGGCTGCATGGTGGCGTCGGAACCGGCGCCGGACACCAGGTTCGATCCCTGCAGCACGTAGGTGCGCAGGACGAGCTGCAGCGTCCACTTCGTCGAGTCCGACAGGTAGAGCAGCGCGTTGAAGAACGCGTTCCAGTACCCGACCGCGTAGAACAGTCCGACGACGGCGATCACGGCGCGGGAGAGCGGCAGGACGATCTGCCACAGCACCCGCAGCTCGCCCGCTCCGTCGATCTTCGCGCTGTCGATGAGCTCCTGGGGGATGCTCATCATGAAGCCGCGGACGACGACCATGTTGAAGACGCTGAACGCGCCGGGCAGGATCAACGCCCAGTAGTTGTCGAGGAGTCCCAGCTGTTTGACCATCAGGTACAGCGGGATCATCCCGGGAGCGAACAGGAACGTGATGAGCACGAACGTGAGCAGCGGCCGCTGGAAGAGCGAACCGGTCCTGCTGAGCGCCCACGCCGCGAGCACCGTCGACGCCAGGCTGATCGCGGTGCCCACGACGGTGACGAGCAGGGTGACGACCACGGCGCGGGTGACGACGCCGCCGGACAGGATCTGCACGTAGGCGGTCAGGTCGAACGACCGCGGCCAGACCACGTACCCGCCCGCGGCGGTGATGTCGTCCTGGCTCGAGATGCTCGTCGAGAACACGATCAGGAACGGGAACAGGACGACGGCCAGGATCAGCACGATGCCGACCGCCTTGAGCCCGAGCACGACGGGCTTCGGTTTGCCGGCCCATGCCGGACGGACGATGGTGCTCATGATCGCGAATACACTCCCTGCTCGCCGAGCATGTGGGCGGCCTTGTTCGCCGCCATGATGAGGACGAAGCCGACGAGGCCCTTCACCAGGCCAACGGCGATGCCCGTGGACCAGTTCCCGTCGATGACGCCGTGGTAGTAGACGTACGTGTCGAGGACCTCGGCGGCGTTCGCCCCGACGGCGTTGCGTTGCAGGATGATCTGCTCGAAGCCGACGGACAGGGCCTCGCCGAGACGGAGGATCAGCAGCAGGACGATGATCGGACGGATGCCCGGCAGCGTCACGTGCCAGAACCGACTCCACGCCCCCGAGCCGTCGATCGCCGCCGCCTCGTAGAGGTTGTCGTCGATCGCGGCGAGGGCGGCCAGGAAGATGATCGTGCCCCAGCCCGCGTCCTTCCAGATCACCTGGCTCGTGAGCAGCAGCTTGAACGTCGACGGGTCGCTCATCACCGTCATGGTCCCCATGTCCAGCTGCCGGAGCACGTGGTTGACCACGCCGCCGGACCCGAGGGACTGCTGGAAGAACCCGACGACGATCACCCACGACAGGAAGTGCGGCAGGTACAGCACCGACTGCACGGTCGCCCGGAGCCACGGCCACACCAGCGAGTGGATGAGGAGCGCGAGGGCGATCGGCACCGGGAAGAACAGCACCAGCTGGATGAACGTGATCTCCAGCGTGTTCACCGTCGCGCGCCAGAAGTCGGCGTCGGCGAACATCACCTGGAAGTTCTGGAAGCCGACCCACGGGCTCTGCGAGATCGGGATGTACGGCTGGTAGTCCATGAACGCGATCACGTTGCCGATCAACGGCACGTACACGAACAGCAGCAGCAGGATCACCGCGGGCGCCACCATGAGGAGCAGCGGGTAGTCGCGTCGCAACCTCGCGAGGAACGAGACCTTCCGCGCCACCGGGGCTGCTCCGGACGGTTCCGTCCTCGCCCTGGCGGCCGGGTCGACCAGCGTCGCGCTCATGTGGCTCCTTCGCTCACGTAGCTCGGGTCGCGCAGCCTCGACGGGCCGCGGTTTCGTCATCCTGTGACGTCCGTATGATGACGGTCAAGCGGGCGTATTCACCCGCACACGAAACGAACATGGGAGCAACGGTGCACCCCACGAAACGCCAGGAGCGGATCCTCGCCGAGCTCCGCGTGCACGGCAGCCTGTCCGCGTCCGACTTCGCCGAGCGCGAGGGCATCTCCGCGATGACGGTTCGACGAGACCTGTCCGAACTCGCCGAACGCGGACTGGTCCGACGCGTGCACGGCGGCGCCGTGTCCGTCGAGACCCTGCCCACCGCCGGCGCGCCCCATCGACCACAGCCCCGGCCGGACGCCACGGTGCGACACGGCACCGACCCCGCAGCCCTGTTCACCCTCGGCCTCGTGGTCCCGGATCCCGGGTACTACTTCCCGAAGATCGTCGCGGGTGTCGCCGAACGGACCGAGGCCCTCGGCGGACGGGTGGTCCTCGGCGTCTCCCGGTACGACCCGGCACGCGAGCGACAGCAGGTCGAACGGCTCATCGCCGCCGGCGTCGACGGCCTGCTCGTCACGACGACCGTCGCGGACGCGTTCGACACCCTCGAGCTCCTCGACCACGCACCCATGCCGGTCGTCGTCGTCGAACGATCCGTCTCCGAAGCACCCGTCGGCGCCGACCTCGAATCCGTCCGCAGCGACCACGCATCCGGCGCGGCGCTCGCCATCCGGCACCTGGCGTCCCTCGGGCACCGCCGGATCGGCATGGCCGTGTTCGACACGCCGACCACCCCGCAGCTCCGCACCGGGTACGAACGCACCGTCCGCCAGCTCGGCCTCGACGAGGACGCCCCCGTCGAGGTCATCGACGAGACCGCCGGCGTCGGCGTGGCCACCGCCGCGTTCGTCCGCCACTGCCTGGACACCGGCACCACCGCGGTGTTCGTCCACTCCGACCACTACGCCGTCGAGTTCGTCGAGACGGTCACCGAGATGGGGCTGTCGATCCCCGACGACCTGTCCGTCGTGGCGTACGACGACGAGGTCGCCGCGCTCGCCGACGTGCCCCTCACCGCCGTGGCCCCGCCGAAGCACGACGTCGGCCGGTTCGCCGCGACCATGTGCTTCGAGCGGATCTCGGCCGCCGCCCAGACCGGGTTCGCCCGGCGGCACATGACGCTCGCCCCGACGTTGAGCGTGCGTGAGTCGACGGCTGCGCCTGCAGTGTTCGAATCGTGATCGTTTGACGACCCCGTCTTGACTCCGCACATCCGCGGGCGCTGGCATGGGGAGCGCCGCACTCCGGAGAGGAGCCGTCCGACGATGACGTCACGCCCCGTCACACCGCCCGCCACGACCATCCCGCTGCCGAACGGGCACACCCCGGTGCCCGTCGCCTTCGTACTGCCCGACGCGACCTTCACGCGGGTGTTCGACACCGGGGACATCGCTGCCCTGCACTCCTCCGCGGCCGTGCGGCTCGTCGCCGATCGGCCGCTCGACTCCGACGAACCGCGCGACGCCGGGCTGCTCGCCGAGGTCGAGGTGATCATCACGGGCTGGGGCAGCCCCGTCCTCGACGGTGCGCTGCTCGACCGGATGCCGAGGCTCCGCGCGATCGCACACTCCGCTGGGTCCGTGAAGCCGGTGGTGGACGACGACGTGTGGGACCGGGCCCTGGCCGTCACCTCCTCGGCCGCCGCGAACGCCGTCCCGGTCGCCGAGTTCGCCGTGGCGATGATCGTCCTCGCCGCGAAGCGGGCCTTCGCCACCGCCGCCGCGATCGCCGCCGACCCAGACGGTGGCCCGGTCGACGTCGAGGGTTCCTGGCCGGTCATCGGCATGCACGGCATCACGGTCGGGGTCGTCGGAGCGTCCCGCGTGGGCCGCGCCGTCATCGAACGCCTCCGCGACTACGACGTCCGCGTGCTCGTCAGCGATCCGTTCCTCGACGACGAGGACGCCCGCGCGCTCGGCGTCACGGCGGTCGACCTCGAGACCCTCGCCGGCCGGAGCGACGTGATCACGCTGCACGCGCCGCTCCTGCCGTCGACCCGCGGCCTGATCGACCGGTCCGTCATCGCCCGGATGCGGCCGGGGACCACACTGGTCAACACCGCACGCGGCGGCATCGTCGACCAGGACGCCCTCGCCGACCGGCTCGACCACGGCGACCTCGCTGCCGTCCTCGACGTCACCGAGCCCGAGCACCTGCCCACCGGGGCCCGGCTCCGCTCCACGCCGAACACCTTCATCACCCCGCACATCGCCGGCTCGCTCGGCAACGAGCTCCGACGCCTCGCCGGCAACGCCGTCCGCGAGACGATCGCCTTCGCCGCCACCGGTGCGTTCACCGACCCCATCGTCCCCGACGGCTTCGCCGTCCAAGCCTGAGGAAGCCGTTCCCGTCATGACCGTCACCGTCGACGTCCCGACCACCCTCGCTGCGACGTTCGGACCCGCCGCGAGGCGGGCGCTCCGTCCGCGCACGTGGCGAGCCGCGCCTCCCGTCACCGACCGCGCCGCCTGGGCGGGCACCACCGACGCCGACCGGGAGGCACTGCTCACGATCGCGGCGGAGCGTCGCGACGCGGCGCGGGTCGAGTACCCGACCCTCGCTCGCTGGGCGACCTACAGTCGCGACGGCGACCGCCGTCCGTACGAGCGATCGCTCCGGAACCTCATGGAGTGCGCGGCCACCGCGACCCTCGCTCTCGGCGTCACCGGCGACCAGACCTGGGTCCCGACGCTCGGCGACGCCGTCTGGCAGCTGTGCGAACTCAGTGCCTGGTGCCTGCCGTCGCACTACGCCCTCCCGGAGGACGGCTCAAGACCGTTCCTGCCCATCCCCGGGCGGGACGTCCTCGACCTCAACGACGCGTCACTCGGCGGGATGCTCGCGGCCATCGACACCGTCGCGGGGGAGCGCCTCGAGCAGGAATTCCCCGGCATCCGCGCCCGCGTCCACCACGAGATCCGACGCCGTGTGCTCGACCCCTGGGAGCAGGAGGAGTACTTCTGGCACGGGGTCGACGCGCCGCCGAACAACTGGGCGCCCTGGATCGTGTCGAACGTCCTGGTGTGCGCCGCCGTGGTGGAACCCGACGTCGACCGGCTCGCCGCCACCGTCGAACGCGCCCTCGTGATCCTGGACCGCTTCCGCAGCGGCTACGACCCCGACGGCAGCTGCGACGAGGGTGCGACCTACTGGTGGTGGGCCGGGGCCACGCTGTTCGAGGGACTCGACCTGCTCAGCACCCTCACCGGCGGCGCCTGCGATGGGTTCACCGTGCCGCCGGTCGCGGCGATGGCGCGCTTCCCGATGAGCATGCAGATCGACGCCCGACGCCAGGTGAACTACTCCGACGGGTCGCCGGTCCTGCCCGAGAACGCCAACTGGCACCTGCTCGCGCGCTTCGGCGAGACCGTCGGCGACGACCAGGTCATCGAGCACGCCCGCTGGATGGGCCGGCAGCACGCGTTGCGGTTCGACGGCCAGCTCGCGCCGCTGTTCCTCCGGACCCTCGCGGAGCTCCGCGCTCCGGGGTGGCAGGACAGTGGTCCCGCAGCCCCCGGCATGCCGCGCTCGCTGTACCTGCCCGGCACCGAGGTCGCCGTCGCCCGCTCCGAGGCGCTCTTCCTGTCCGCGAAGGGCGGACACAACGACGTCAGCCACAACCACAACGACGTCGGGAGCGTCATCGTCTCCCTCGACGGCGAACCCGTGGTCGTGGACGCCGGCGTCGGCGTGTACCACCGCGAGACCTTCATGCCCGAGCACCGTTACGGCATCTGGACGATGCGGTCGAGCTGGCACAGCGTGCCCTGGCCGAACGGCGTGGAACAGCACGAGGGCGCCGAGTACCGAGCCGCCGACACCACGTTCTCCGACGACGGGGACCGTGCGAGCCTGGCGGCGGACCTCACCCGTGCCTACCCGGAGGCCGCCGGACTCGTGCGCGCCGAGCGCACCGCAGTGCTCCACCGCAGCACTGAGAGCGTCGAACTCCACGACGACTGGGCCTTCGTCGAGCCGGGCACGATGACCCTCGTGCTCATGACCCTGCACGACCCCCGGCTCGTCGACGGCGGGCTCGCGGTCGGTCCCGCCCGCATCTCCTACGACGCCGAGCGCTTCGAGGCGGTGGTCGAACGCCGTGACCTCGACGACGAGAAGCTCCGCGCCGCGTGGGGTCCGGCACTCCACCGCATCCGGCTCGTCGAGCGGACCGCCGCCCCGTCCGGATCGCACACGGTCCGCATCACCCGGGGGACCGCGTGAGCGCACTCCTGCTCGGCGGCACCGGACGCTGGACCGATCCCTGGCACCCGTTCGCCGACACGAACCGCGCGATCGTCGACACCGCGGCCGATGCGGGAGTCCGGCTGACACTCGTGCCCGATGTCGACGATGCACTCGCCGGGTTCGCCACCGGGACGCTCCCGGACCTCGTCGTGTGGAACGTGGGGCTGCCGCGGGACGGTCTGCCGGTGCCGCTGGCTCGAGCGGACCCGGGGTTCCGGCGACTCCTGCAGAGTGCGGTGCCGATGCTCGCGCTGCACGTGTCGTCGACGTCCTTCGCTGACGACCCGGACTGGGAGCGTGCCCTCGGCGGTGTCTGGGTGCGGGGAAGGACGATGCACCCGCCGTCTGGGACGTGCACGGTCCGCGTGGTGGACGCCGGGCACCCGGTCACGGCCGGCCTGGAGGACTTCACCCTCGACGACGAGCGGTACTCCTACCAGCGGGTGTCGCCAGCGGTCCGGGTGCTCGTCGACCACGACCACGACGGCCGAGCGCACCCGATCGTCTGGGTCCACGAGCGCCCGGGTGGCGGCACCACGGTGTACAGCGGCCTCGGTCACGCGGCCGCGTCGTTCGAGTCGGCGTCGCATCGCCGGCTCATCGGGCAGGCGCTCCGGTTCTTGGCGGGGCCTGCCGCCTGACGCGCCGCGCGCTGCGCGCCGCGCGCTGCGCGCCGCGCGCCGCGCGCAGCGCGCGGCCCGTCCCGTCCCGTTCGCGAACGGGCGAAATGTGCGCCGTTCGGCATGCGATCGGAACACATTTCGCCCGCTCGCGCCCGCTCCTCCCGTTGATGCCGGGGCCTGGTTCGGCGAGCGGGCGACATGTGCGCCTGTCGGCATACGATGGGGACAAATTTCGCCCGCTCGCGGGAGCGGGCCAGGTGACCGCCTGGAGGCGCGGGGCCGGTCTCCGGGACCGGCGCCGCGCCTCCAGGCGGTCGGGTCAGGCGACCGTGACGTCGCCGACGACGAGCCAGCCGTTCTGCTTTGCGCCCTGCGCTGCGAGCTGGATCGCGGGGACGTTGCCCGCGGTCGTGTCCACGAGCGCGATGCCCCAGCGGTAGGAGCCCTTCGCCACGCTGGACAGCGATGGTCGGAACGCGTACGAGGTCGGCGTGCCCCGGAGCCACTTCGACGGGTCGGACGCCGCGTCGACGACGGTCTTCGCGACCGTCCCGTCCGCCCGGAGCAGCGCGAGTGCGGCCTTGTACTTGCCCTGCCAGACCGGGATGTTGTCGGGCAGGTAGCCCCAGCCGATGTTCGTCCACTCGTGCGTGACGTCGACGGTCGCTCCGGCGGTCACCGTGCCCGGCGCGACGACCCTCGACGGGTAGATGCGGTAGCCGCCCTCGGCGTCGAACCGCTGCGTGAGCGGGTACGTCTCGGCAGTGAACCACGAGAGCGTCTCGCCGTTGCGGAGGTCCATCATGTTCACCTGGGCCTCGACCGAGTCGTCGAACTCGCCCTGCCGGACGTCGGCCACCGTCTCGTAGCCGCGAGGGTCCTGCGTGACGTCGTGCTGGGCGGTGACCCAGCCGCCCTCCATGATGATCGGCCGCTTGTACCGCCACTTCGCGGCCATCGACTTCTCCCAGTCGGAGTAGTACGTGGTCATCCCGAAGGCGTCGTGGCGGAGGACGTAGCCCTTCTCGTACGCGCCGTCGAGCATCCGCTCGCTGTCCGGGTCCGGGCTGCCCCAGTCCTTCCCTGCACCGATCATCCGGTGGTAGTTCAACGCGAGGGGGACCTTCGTGAAGTGCTCTTGGTACAGGTCGATGATCCAGTCGAACACCGGCTCGCGATTCGCGGCGTCCCGGTAGATCATCGAGTGGCCCTCGCCCCACTTGCCGAGGCCGTACCCGTCGATGAAGTCGGTGGTGGCGGCGTCGTCGTACTCCGCGGCGAACGCGGCGACGAACGCGGCGTACTTCGCCTGGAACACCGGGTCGTCCGGGTACGGGGACCACACCGTCTTGCTGCCGGTCTGCGTCTCGTAGCCGGCGGCACCGGCTGCCCGCACCCAGTCCGGTGTGAAGTTCGACGCCTTGTCGCGGCTGTCGACCACGACGCGGAAGGCCAGGCGGAGTCCGCGGCGGCGGGCCTCGGCGAGGATGCCCGCGAAGGCTGCGTTCGTGTCCCAACCGTAGACGCCTTCGGACGGCTCGAGGATCGTCCACGACACCCGCATGTACATCACCGAGGCGTAGTCCGACACGGTGATGGTCGTGCCGTCCGGCAGCGGGACGTCGTCGTACTGCGTCCAGTAGTCCGCGGGTGGGGCCGACGAGCCGTAGAGCGCCCAGCCGTTGAGCGGGTTCTTCAGGAGCGTGGTCGTGTCGGCCTGGAACTCCTTGCTGACGGTGGCGGCGAGGTGTGGGTCGCCGTGGCCCCGACCCGGACCCGGGATCGGGTGGCCGGCGCCGTGCGCGGAGGCCGGTGACGTGCCCAGCAACCCGCTCGCTGCCGATGCGGTGGCGACGATGCCGAGTCCGAGTGCCGTCCGCCTGGTGATGTCGTTCGACGTGCTCATGCGTTCTCCCCTTCGAGAAGCGATCGATGCACGTCGATGCTCCCGAGGGTCCCGCACAGTGGGCAAGGGGTCCCGCCCAGTCGAACAGGACTCGCACACGGGGTGGCGTGGCGGTGGGGGCGTGCGACAAGTCCGATGTCGTACGACATCGGACTCGTCGTTCCTGCGCGTGTGCAACAGTTGCGGACGCGGGACTGCGACAACGTCGACGTCGTACGACATCGGAGTTGTCGTTCCGAGTCGGAAACGCGGCCCGCGCCCGCCCCGCGCCCCGCCGCCGCTACGGCAGCGTCGGCGCCGCCTCCACCAACGCCCGCGTCACCGGGTGCTGCGGCGCGTCGAGCAACGACACCGGCCCGTGCTCCACGATCCGCCCCGCGGACATCACCGCGACGGTGTCGCACAACCGCTGCACGACGCCGATGTCGTGCGACACGAGGACGAGCGTCAGCCCGAGGTCGTCGGCGAGCGACCGGAACAGCTCGATCACGCGGGCACGGACCACCACGTCGAGGGCACTCATCGGCTCGTCCCCGAACAGGATCCGCGGCGAGTGCACGACGGCCCGGGCGATCGCGATGCGCTGCCGCTGCCCGCCGGAGAACTCGTGCGGGTACCGGTCGACGACGTCGGCGGGCAGGTCGACGCGCTCCAGCACCGAACGCACGAGCGCGGCGTGCGAACCGTCGATCCGCAGTGCCCGGAGCGGCTCCGCGACGATCGCCCCGACGCGCATCCGTGGGTCGAGCGAGGCGTACGGGTCCTGGAACACGACCCCGGTCTCGCGACGGAACCAGCGCATCGCTGCCGCGGAGCCGGACGCCACCACCGGACGACCGGAGCCGGTCACGGTGCCGGCGGAAGGTGCCTCCAGGCCGGCGAGCAGCCGCACCAGGGTCGACTTGCCGGAACCGGACTCGCCGGCGATCCCGAGGCGTGCGCCGGGGGCGACCGTCAGGTCGACGCCGTCCACGGCGGTGCGGACCGGACCCGGTTCGAACGGGCCCCGGCGGGGGAGTCGGTACGTGCGGTGCAGGCCGACCCCGTCGAGGACCCCGGTCACGACGCACCCCCGGTCCGGCGTGCTGTCGCACGGGCGGCGTCGACGAGGGCGACCGTCGCGGGGTGCTGCGGTGCGGCGAGGAGTTGCGCCACCGAGCCCTCCTCGACGATCCGGCCCGCCTCGAGGACGACCGCCGTGTCGGCGATCCGGGCGAGCACGGCGAGGTCGTGGGTCACGAAGACCATGCCGGCGGTCAGTCCCTCGAACAGTTCCAGGATGCGGGCCTCCGTCGTGACGTCGAGCGCCGTCGTCGGTTCGTCGGCGACGAGGTACGACGGCTCGCCGGCCATCGCCATCGCGATGCAGATCCGCTGCCGCTGCCCGCCGGACAGCTGGTGCGGGTACTGCCGCAGCAGCGACTCGGGGTCGGACAGCCCGACGGACACCGCGAGCTCCAGTGCTGCTGCAGCCGCTGCGCGTCGGTCGAGCCCACGGTGCAGGCGCAGCGGTTCGGCGATCTGCGCACCGACCCGGCGGAGCGGGTCGAGGGCGGTGCCGGGCTCCTGGAAGACCATGGCGATGCCCGATCCGCGGTGCCGGGCGCGCTCCCGGTCGGGCAGGCCGACGAGTTCGGTGCCGTCGAGCAGGATGCTGCCGGACACGTCCGTGCCGGTCGGCTCCAACCCCATCAGGGCGAGCGAGGTCATGGACTTCCCGGATCCGCTCGCGCCGATCACGCCGACGCGACGGCCTGGAGGCACGGTGAACGTCACGTCGTCGAGGATCGTCCGGCGGTCGATGCGGACCGTCAGGCCACGCACCTCGAGTCCGGAGGCTGCGGTCCGGTCCGTGGACGCGCTGCGGTCCGTGGTCGCGCTGCGGTCCGTGGGGGCGGTCATGCGGTCACTCCCGTGGTGGTCGCGGTGGGGTCGTCGGCGGCACCCCGTCGGTCGTTCACGGTCCGGTCGTTCGCACGGTCGTTCGTCGTCAGTCGCGGGTCGGTCGCGTCTCGCACGGCATCGCCGAGCAACGACAGCGCCGCCACCACGAGGGCGATCGCCGCACCCGGCCAGGTCGCGCTCCACGGGTGCACGCCGATGTAGGTCTGCAGGTCGGACAGCATGCTGCCCCAGGACGCCGTGTTCGACCCGGCGCCGTAGCCCAGGTACGACAGACCGGCCTCGGCGAGGACCGCGGTCGCCATCGCGAGCGAGAGCTGCACGGTGAACAGGGGCGCCGCGTTCGGCACCAGGTGCCGGAACAGCACGCCGGACCCGCCGACGCCGGACGCCCGCGCTGCCGTGACGTAGTCGCTGCGGGCGATGCGGCGGATCTCTCCGCGGGCGACCCGGGCGATCGTCACGCCGAAGGACAGCCCGACGCTGACGATCACGACGCCGAGCGATCCGCCGGCGATCGCGGTGAGGAGCATCGCGGTCAGGAGGGTCGGGAACGCCACCAGGATGTCGAGCAGGACGGCCGTGCCCTCGCGGACCCAGCGTGCGGTGAGCGAGCCGATCGCGGTGAGGACGATGCCGACCACGCTCGCGATGACCCCGGAGCCGACCGCCACGAGCACCGTCGTCCGGGTGCCGGCGAGCAGGTAGCTGGCGATGTCCCGGCCGGAGGCGTCGGTACCGAACCAGTGTGCAGGGCTCGGCGGTTCCCACTGGTGGAACGGGTCGGTACGGAACGGGTCCTGCGGCGTCCAGAACAGCGACACCACGGCGAGCACGACGAGCAGGCCGAGGACGACCACGGCGAACACCCCGGTCGGTCGGGCGAGGAGACGGCGGATCACTCGGACACCTCACGTTGCCGGGGGTCGAGGGTGCGGTGCACGACGTCGACCGCGAAGCCGACGAGCAGCACGAGCCCGGTGAGCACGAGGAGCTCGGACTGCACCTTCGTGATGTCCCGGCGCCCGACGTCGGTGACGAGCATGCGCCCGACGCCGGGGAGCGAGAACAGCTGCTCGACGACGACCGCGCCGACGAGGAGTCCGGCGATCTGCACGCCGAGGACGGCCAGCACGGTGAGCGCCACCGAGGGGAGCCCGTGCCGCAGGAGCGCCTGCGTCCGGGTGAGGCCGATCGCCGCCGCCGTCCGGACGTGGTCGGCGTCGAGCACCCCGAGGGTGGCGGAGCGGGTGAACCGGAGGATCACGGCACCCTCGACGGCGCCGATCGTCAGCGCCGGCAGCACGAGCGACGAGAACGCCCGACCGGGTTCGTCCCATCCGTCGAGCGGGAACCCCTGCGTCGGCAGCCAGTGCAGCGTCACCGCGAACAGCGCCACGAGGAGCATGCCGGCCCAGACGATCGGGACCGCTGCGACGGCCTGTGCCACGAACGCGATGACCGCACCGCCGGCGCGACGGCGGAGCACCGCGGCGAGTACGCCGAGCGGCACCCCGATGACGAGCGCGGCGACGAGGGACATGCCCGCGAGCGGCAGCGTGACGCTCAGCTTCTGCGCGATCTCGGGTGCGACCCGGCCGTCGGTCACGAGCGACCGGCCGAGGTCGCCGCGGAACACCCCGCCGATCCAGTCGAGGTACTGCACCACCACGGGACGGTCGAGACCGAGCTGCTGCCGGAGTTCCTCGACCTGCGCCGGGGACGCCTGCGTGCCGGCGACGATCTGCGCCACGTCGCCGGGCAGCACTCGCAGCGTGGCGAAGATGATGATGCTCGCCACGAGCAGGCCGACGACGAGCAGCAGCAGCCGCCCGACCAGGAACCGGGTCACGAGTCCGATGCTACGGGTGGCCGGCCGAGGGCACGCGTCACTTGACCGCGAGCTTCGACAGGTCGAGCCGCGAGTTCGTGCCGTCGTACGGGAAGCCGGTGACGCCCTTCCGCACCGCGGTGATCGACGTGGCCGTGTAGAGCCACTCGCCGGCCGCGTCCTCGCTGACGAGCTTGGCGGCCTTCTGCAGGTCGGCGACCTTGTCGGACTCGTTCGTCGCGGCGACCGAGTCGGCGTACAGCGACTGGACTTCGGCGTTGTCGTAGCCGAAGTAGTAGTCCGGGTTCGCCCAGTTGCCGAAGTCGCGCGACTCGACGTGGTTCACCATCGAGAGGTCGAAGTCCTTCTTCTCGAACACCTGCGACAGCCACGTGGCGAAGTCGACCCGCTTGACCGTCAGGGTGATGCCGACGTCGGCGAGCTGCGACTTGAGCACGTCGCCGATCGTCGCCGAGTAGACGTTCGCGTACGTCAGCGTCAGCTTGAGGTTCGTCGCGCCGGCCTCGGACAGCAGCTTCTTCGCGTTCGCGGGGTCGTACGCGTCGATGTCGGTCAGATCCTGGTAGCCCGGGTCCAGCTCGGGGATGGGGCCGCCCTGCTCGACGCCGGTGCCGCCGATCGCCTTGATGATCGCCTTCGAGTCGATCGCCTGCCGGATCGCCTGGCGCACCTTCTTGTCGGTGAACGGTGCCTTCGCGTCGTTGAACGCGAGCGTGTACTTGTCGGTCGTCTTGCCGGTGTGCAGCGTGATGTCCGAGCTGTTCTCCAGCTGGCTCTTGAGCGTGCCGTCGACGGCGGTCTGCACGTCGAGGTCGCCGTTCGCCATGGCGTTCACCGCGGTGGACGGCTGGGTGATGTACCGGAAGACGACCTTCGCGACCTTCGCCTTCGTGCCCCAGTAGTCGGCGTTGCGCTTGAACGTGAGCGAGTCGCCCTGCTTCCAGCTGGACACCTCGTACGGCCCGGTGCCGTTGGCGGAGTCGGACAGGTCGTTCCCCGCGGCTTTCTCGAGCACGAGTCCGGCGCGTCCGGTGAGGTTCCAGAGCAGGTCGGAGTCGGGCTTCGCGAGCTTGAGCTCCACCACACCGGAGGACGGCGAGGTGATCGACGTCACGTTCGCGAGCTGTGCGGAGTCGACGTACGACTCGTTCGACTTGACCTGCTGCAGCGACCAGACGACGTCGGCGGCGGTGACGTCCTTGCCGTCCTGGAACGTCGTCCCGTCGCGGAGCGTGAAGGTGTAGGTCAGCCCGTCGGACGAGACCTCGTGCTTCGACGCGAGCACGTCGCGGACGTCACCGTCCGCGGTGCGGCCGACGAGTCCCTGGTAGACGTTGTCGATGAGGACCTGGTCGAGCGCGGCACCGGCCTGCGTGCGGATGTCGAGGCTGGTGGGCTCGAGTACGAGACCGACGCGCACGGTGGCGTCGGTGCCGCCGTCCTCGTTCGACGATCCGGAGCAACCGGTGAGCACGAGGGCCGAGGCGACGGCGACCGCGGTGGCGGCCAGGGCTGCACGGCCGAAGCGAGTTCGGCCGGGACGGGCACGGTCGAGACGGGCGGAGAGCGGACTCATGGGTGGTGGGTTCCTTCCGGCGCGGTGGCGACGGTCGTCGCGCGCGCTTGGACGAGGTTAGCGGCGGCCGGTGTCGTCCGGCGACGGTTCTTCGATCCGGTGCAACAAACCGTTACGTTCCGCCCATGCCCGAATCGCCGTGGCCAGTTCGAGGGGCGCCTGGTTCTGTACGGCGTGCCGGGCCTCGACGGTGACGATCGAGGCCCCCGGCAGGCGCTCGGCGAACTGCGCGTGGAGCTTCGGCGAGACGTAGCCGCGGTCGCCGCGGACGAGCAGGATCGGCACGTCGAGGGCCTCGAGGTCGGGCCACGCGTCGGCGAAGCGCCCCACGGACGACGTCCGTCCGGCGGGCAGGTGCGGGAAGTGGTGCCGGCGGACCAGCCGGCCGTCCGCACCGAGCCGCGTGGTGTGCCGGGCCTCGCGGAGGAGCACGGCGCGGTCGTCGCCGACCCGGGCCTCGACGGCCCGGTCGACGACCTGGTCGAGGGACGTGAACGGCTCCTCGGCCTCGAGCGCACGAGCGATCCGGTCGACCGCGCGCTGGGCGAAGTCCGGCGACATGTCGACGAGCACGAGGCCGGTGACGCGCTCGGGCGCGAGGGCGGCGAGGCGGGCGGCGAGGATCGCGCCGAGCGAGTGCCCGACCACGATGCCCGGCGGGACCTCCAGGGCGTCGAGCGCAGCCAGCACGTCGGGGGCGGTCGCGTCCGCCGCGTAGTCGGCGTCGTCGCGCCAGCCGGATCGGCCGTGCCCCGGCAGGTCGAGGGCGACCGCGGGCTCGCCGACGGCGAGCGCGGTCTGGTCGAAGCTGTGCGCGTCGATGCCGAGCCCGTGCAGGTAGGTGATCCGTGCCTCCCGGCTCTCCGCCGTGTCCCATCGGATCGCGGCGATCTCCTGTCCGCCCGTGGTGCGGACCACCTGCCTGGAGGCGCGGAGCAGCTCCGCCACGCCGCTCGCGCTGGCGAGGTCGGTCAGGTCAGCGAATTCGTCGTCGGGATCGGTGGGCACGGGCTCGATCCTCGCACCGTCCGGGGGTCTGGTCGCGTTAGGTAAGGCATGCCATACTCGGGGTGTGGCAGCCCGGTACCGTGTCTTCTCCGTCCGCGTGGCCGCCGTCACGTCGCTCACCCCGAGTTTCGTCCGGGTGACCCTGACGGGCGACGCCCTCGCTGAGTTCTCCTCCGTCGGCCTCGATCAGCGGATCAAGATCGTGCTGCCCATCCCCGGGCACGGGTTCACCGACCTGCCGGACGGCGAGGACTGGTACGGCGCGTGGCGTGCCCTGCCGGACGCCGTCCGGAACCCGCTGCGCACCTACACGGTCCGGTCGTTCCGGCCCGACGCCCGCGAGCTCGACATCGACTTCGTCGCGCACGGCGACACCGGCCCGGCGTCGCGCTGGGTCTCGGAGTGCCGCGTCGGCGAGGAACTCCGCATCGTCGGACCCGCCGTGCCCGACTCGCCCGCCGAGCTCCCGACCGGCGCCGCCGAGTTCGACCCCGGCACCGCGAACCGGATCCTGCTCGCCGGCGACGAGACCGCCGCCCCCGCCATCTGCGCCATCCTCGAAGCGCTCGACGTCACCACCGTTGGGCACGTCTTCATCGAGGTCCCGACCGACGCCGACCGGCTGCCCGTGTCCGCGCCCGCCGGGGTCGAGGTCCGCTGGATCGCCCGGAACGGTGCCACGCACGGCGTCCGGATGACCGACCAGGTGCACGCCTGGGCGTCCACCGTCGCCTCCGGACCGGCCTGCGGGGACACCGTCGAGCTCGCTGACGTCGACGTCGACGAGCAGGTGCTGTGGGACATCCCCGCTGCCGCCGAGTCCCGCCCCGTCTACGCGTGGATCGCGGGTGAGGCTGGCTGCGTGAAGGAGCTCCGCCGCCACCTCGTGCGCGGTGTCGGGCTCGACCGGAAGCAGGTCGCGTTCATGGGGTACTGGCGGCACGGCAAGGCCGAGAACTGAACGCCGCGGCCGGGCTCCCGACCACCGCGCTCGGTGCCCGCGGGCTGACCCTCGCGTACGACGACCGCGTCGTGGTGTCCGCGCTCGACGTCGACATCCCGGACGGTGAGCTGACGGTCATCGTCGGACCGAACGCGTGCGGGAAGTCGACGCTGCTGAAGTCCTTCGCGAGGACCCTCAGGCCGACCGCGGGCACGGTGTACCTCGACGGATCGCCGATCTCCTCCCTCCGTCCGAAGGCCGTGGCGCGCCGGGTCGGGATGCTCCCGCAGACGCCGATCGCGCCCGACGGCATCACCGTCCGCGACCTCGTGTCCCGCGGCCGGTTCCCGCACCAGGACCTGCTGCACCCGTCCTCCGGGTCGGACCGGATCGCGGTGCAGGCGGCGCTCGAGCAGACCTCGACGGTGGAGTTGGCTGATCGCAGCGTGGACGAGCTCTCGGGTGGGCAGCGGCAGCGGGTGTGGATCGCGATGGTGCTCGCGCAGGAGACCGACATCGTCCTGCTCGACGAGCCCACCACCTTCCTCGACATCGCGCACCAGTACGACGTGCTCGAGCTCGCGTCGGCCCTGCACGCGGCCGGCCGGACGGTCGTCGCGGTGCTGCACGACCTCAACCAGGCCGCGCGGTACGCCACCCACGTGATCGCGATGCGCGACGGGTCGATCGTGGCGTCCGGGCCGCCTGCCTCGGTCGTGACGGCCGACCTGGTCGAGGACGTGTTCGGGCTGCCGTGCGTGGTCGTTCCCGACCCGGAGACGGGCACGCCACTCGTGGTCCCGCGGCGCCGCGCCGCCTGACGCGCGGGCGGTCGCGCCGGGCGGCCGAGGTCGCACGAAGTGCCGCTCCCGTGCGCCGCGCGCGGCACATCGTGCGACCTCGACACCGGACGCGACACCGCCGCGAGGTCGCGAGATCTGCCGCTCGCGCGCGCCGCGCGCGGCACTTCGTGCGACCTCGACGACGTGCGCGCGGCGCGTTGCGCGACCTCGGGTCAGCGGTAGTTGCCGTCCTCGAGGCCGGCCTCGATCTCGAAGCGGTTCCGCAGCGGGTCCCGGCCGGCCAGCGCGTAGACGATCGGCATGAGCATGCCGTACCGCCGCCACTGGTCGACGTGGACGCGCTCGTGCCGGAGCACCCGGTCGCCGTCGTTGTCCCGCGTCAGGTACACCGAGCCGACGCACGTGCCACCGCGCCGGAACACCCAGCGCGGCAGGCCGGAGCACACGACCAGCCCATCGACGACCCGCACCTTCCCGGTGGAGAGCGGGACGCCGACGGCGAGACCGACGGCGGTCGCGAACAACCACCCAGCCCGGGACACGGGGGAGTCGAGCAGGGGGTTCCGCACCGCTACTCCGGGCGGCCGTAGGTCTCGAGCAGTCGCAGCCAGATCTCGTTCATCGTCGGGTAGGCGGGGACGGCGTGCCAGAGGCGGTCGACCGGGACCTCGCCGACGATCGCGATCGTCGCGGCGTGCAGCATCTCGGCGACGTCCTGCCCGACGAAGGTGACCCCGACGACGACCCCGCGGTCCTCGTCGACGACCATCTTGGCGCGTCCGGTGTACCCGTCGGCCTGCAGCGAGGCACCGGCGACGTTGCCGAGCTCGTACTCGACGGCGCGGACGTTCAGGCCCTGCTCGCGGGCCTTCGCCTCGGTGAGGCCGACGCTCGCGACCTCCGGGTCGGTGAAGGTGACCTGGGGAACCGCGGCGTGGTCGGCAGTGGCGACGTGCGCGCCCCACGGCTCGGTGTGCAGCGGCGTGCCCTGGTGGCGGGCGGCGATCGCCTCGCCAGCAGCGCGCGCCTGGTACTTGCCCTGGTGGGTGAGGAGGACGCGGTGGTTCACGTCGCCGACGGCGTACAGCCAGTCGGTGCCCTGCACGAGCATCGTGTCGTCGACCTGCAGCCAGTCGCCGGCGCTCAGCCCGACGGACTCGAGACCGAGGTCCTTCGTCGTCGCGGCACGACCGGTGGCGGCGAGGACCTCGCTCGTCACCAGGGTGCTGCCGTCGTCGAACGTGGTGGTGACGAGGCCGTGCTCGTCGCGGTCGACGCGGGTGGGGTTCACGCCGGTGCGGACGTCGACGCCGAGCTCACGGAGCGAGGCCGCGACGAGTTCCCCGGCGAACGGCTCCATGCCGCCGAGCAGCCCGTGCCGTGCGACGAGGGTGACCTTCGCCCCGAGGGACGCCCACGCGGTCGCGAGCTCCGAGCCGGAGACACCGCCGCCGATGACGAGGAGGCTCTCCGGGACCTGCTGGGCACTCGTCGCCTCACGCGTGCCCCACGGCTTCGCGTCGGCCAGGCCGGGGACGTCGGGGAGGGTGTGCAGCGACCCGGTGACGACGGCGATCGCGGCGGCGGCCGTGTAGGTCGTCCCGTCGACCTCGAGCGTCTTCTCGCCGGTGATGCGGGCGTGTCCGCGGATGAGGTCGATGTCGGCGGAGTCGAGCCAGGAGACCTGCCCGTCGTCCTTCCAGTCCGAGGTGAACGAGTTCCGTCGGGCGAGGACGTGCGCGGCGTCGAGGTCACCGGTGACCGCCTGCTTCGCGCCGTCGAGTCGCTTCGCCGCAGCGAGGGCGTGACCACTGCGCAGGAGGGCCTTCGACGGCATGCACGCCCAGTAGGAGCACTCGCCGCCGACGAGCTCGGCTTCCACGATCGCCACCGTCAGGCCGCGCTTCTTGGCGTAGTCCGCCACGTTCTCGCCGACTGCGCCGGCGCCGATCACGATGAGGTCGTAGTCCGTCATGGGGCCGAGCGTACGCGGATCGGCATGGGTCTCGCCGAGCGCGGTGCGTCGGGCGGACGTGCCACCGTGTCAGCGTGCCGGACGCGCGATCAGGCGGTTCGGGACGCGCTCGTCAGGGCGCCGACCGCGCGCAGGATCACGCCCAGGTCGTCGACGGCACGGTCCGGGTCGACCGGTGCGAACCCGGTGAGGGCGGCACCGGCGAGCCGACGCCCACGGGTCGCTGCCTGGATGCGCTCGACGAGCCCGGCACCGTCGAGGCCGAACGGCACCGGTTCGAGCAGTCCGTCGACCTCGGACGGGTCGAGCACGTCGAGGTCGACGTGCACGAAGACGGCGTCCGCGCCGGTGGCGTCGACGGCGGCGGCGATCGCGTCCGGGGTCGCTGCGTCGACGTCGAGGTGCACGATGCCCGCCCGGTCGAGGGCGTTCGTCTCGGCGTCCTCGATCCCGCGCACACCGGCGACGACGACGTGCGACGCAGGCACCACGGGGAGGGCGGGGAAGAGGTCGTCCGGACGGTCGACGAGCAGTCGGAGCACGGCGGTCTCGGCCGCGACGGGCTGCGCGCGGTTCAGGGCACGGAAGCCGCTCGATCCGGCGATGCGCACGAACGCGGTGTCCGGTCCGAGCCCGACGGTGGCACCGAGGATGCTCGCGCCGTCACCGCCGACCACGAGGACGGGTTCGCTGGCGACGCCGGTCTCCTCGGCGACCCGGTCGGCCACGGCGAGCACCGAGGTGTACCGGGCGACCGCGGTCTCGAGCCGGTCACCCGCACCCGCCGGGACGTCGATCACGGTGGTGGACGCCCGGGGGAGGTCGGCACCGATCGCCGTCGCTCCGTCTCCCAGGCGCATCGCACGGGACGACGCCGAACCCTGCCACTGACCGACCACGAGGAACTGCATCGTCTCAGTCTGTCAGGTGGGGTCCGACGTCGCCCGTGGACGGGATCAGAAGCTCGACGAGCCGCCGGACTTCAGCGCGGCGAGACGCGCCTCGACCTCGGCGTCCTTGCCGACGTCCTCGAGGCTCTCGAACTGCGAGTCGAGGCTCGACGACTGGAGCTCCTGCTGGCCGAGGACCTTCGCTTCCTCGCGGCGGACCTTCTCCTCGAAGCGACCGAGGTCGCTCGTCGGGTCGAGCACGTCGATGTTGCCGAGCGCGTCGTTGACCTTGGACTGCGCCTCGGCGGTCTTCGAGCGGGCGACGAGGTTGTCGCGCTTCGAGCGGAGCTCCTCGAGCTTCTGCTCCATGCCCGCGAGACCCGCCTTGAGCTTCTCCACGGCCTCGTTCTGCGAGGCGAGGTTCGGCTCGGCGTCCTTGACCTCCTGCTCGGCGGCGATCTGCTTGCCGATGGCGATCTTGGCGAGATTGTCGAACTTGTCGGCCTCGGCGGTCTTGCCCTCGCCGCGGTACTTGTCCGCGGCGACGGAGGCGTTCGCTGCCTTCTGGCCCCACTCGGTGGCGGCCTTCTTGTCCTCCTCGTGGTCCTGCTCGAGCAGGCGCACGTTGCCGATCGTCTGCGCGATCGCCGTCTTCGCGTCCGCGATGTTGTTCGTGTAGTCGCGCACGAGCTGGTCCAGCATCTTCTGCGGGTCCTCGGCGTTGTCGATGAGCTGGTTGATGTTCGCTCGGACGAGGGTCGAGATGCGTCCGAAGATCGTCTGCTTTGCCATTGCTGTTCCCTTTCGTGGAAGGTCTGGTGTGGTGCTGTCGATCTGGTCTGCGGTGCTGCGGGGGGGGGGGGGCTAGAAGCGGCCGCCGCCGGAGAACCCGCCTCCGCCGCCACCCCCGCCGAAGCCGCCGCCGCCGAAGCCGCCTCCGCCGCCCCCGAAGGAGCCGCCCCCGAAGCTGCCGCCGCGGCCGCCGAGCAGACCGCCGAGGACGATGCCGGTGACGAGCCCGCCGAGCTGCGCGCCGTTGCCGCCCCCGCCCCCGAAGCCGCCACCGCCGCCCCAGCCGCCCATGTCGTCGTTCGCAGCGTCCATCGCCGCGGCCGCGTACTGCTCGGCGGCCCGGGCGGCCTGCAGCGCCTGACCGGGGTCGGTGGTGGCGAGGTGCACGGCGTCGTCGAGGGCGCGTTCGGCCTCGGACAGCCGGGTCCGTGCGGTGGGTCCGACGCCGCCGCGGTGCAGCGAGATGAACTCTCGGGCCTGGCTGATCCGGTTGCGCGCGTCGCGGAGGGCGTCGTCGAGGGCCCGGGCCGCCCGCTGCTGCTGCTCCTGGGCACCCCGTGCCGTGGCGATCGCCTGGTCTATCTCGGTGTTCGCCTTCGTCAGGGCGTCCACCGCGGCGATCGGGTCCTTCGGGTCGAGGCCCTGGCGCAGGACGGTCTCGGCGCGGGTGACCGCGGCGGCGAGTTCCGGGCCACCGTCCTGCAGGGTGCGAGCGGCTGCGACGTCGCCCTCGATGTCGATCCGCATGGCCTCGGCCCGCGCGGTCGCCTCGGCGAAGGTGGACTCGGCCGCGACGGCGCTCGACGTGAGCTGCTGCACCTGGGCGAGGGCGTGCTGGGCGTCCCGCACGGCGACGACCGCCTCGCCCTTGTCGCCCGACGCGATGGCAGCGGTGGCGGCCTGCGAGCGTTCGGTGGCGTACGCCAGGACCTGCTGCGCCTGGTCGACGCTGTCGGACACCGTGGCGAGGGTCCGGCCGCCGTAGGCGCCCCGCACCCGCTCCAGTGCTGCCCCGGCCGCGCTGACGGACGCCGGCGCTGCGGCGACGGCCTCGGCGAGGGCCACGGCCGCCTCGTCGACGCCGTCCTCGAGTGAGCGGAGTTTGTCGAACGAGTCCGTCTGTTCCTCGATCGACGCGTGTGCCTGCTCGCAGATCGCGATGATCTGGTTCGCCCAGTCGGCGCGCTGCTGCGGGGTGTCCGGGATCTCGTCGTCGAGCTGCTGCTGGATCGTGAAGGCCTTGCGGACGTTCTGCTGCGCGGCTGCCACGGCCTCGGCGAAGGGCTTCGCGGCGTCGGCGCCGAACTGCGCCGTCGCGAACCCGACCTCTTGTTCGGCGGTGCGCAGCTCGTCGTCGATCGTGACGAGTGCGCCGCCGGCGGTCCGTTCGAGGTCGGCGAGCGAGGCCTCTTGTGCCCTGGTCGCGGCGGCGGTGCGGCGCTTGTTCCGGGCACGGATGACCAGCACGATGACGACGAGCGCGACGACGACCACCAGGAGCAGGATCCACAGCCAGGTGAGGTTCGGCGGGGCCTGCGTGTCGGTCAGGCCGTTCGCGAACGCGAGGGCGGCTCCGGCCCAGTCACCGTTCTTGAGTGCGGGGACCGCGTCGTCGTTGTACGCGGACTCGGCGTCGCTCGCCGAGATCGAGGTCTCGTTCGTCTGCTGGACGTCGGCGATCCGGTCGTCGACCGCGATGGACAGCACGATGCTGTCGGTGTCGATCTGGTTCCGCTGCATCGTGGCGTCACCCCACGCGGCGTGTTCCGACGGGTTCGTGAAGGTCGGCACGAACACGACGTACAGCTGTGTCTGCGTCTCGTCGTAGAGCTTCTTGATCGCGCTCTCGATGTCGGACTGCTGCGAGGAGCTCAGCACGTTCGCCTCGTCGAGGACGTACGCACCGCCGAGGTCGACCGGCGCCGTCGCCCGCGCCGTCGTCGCCGGCGCCAGCACGAGGAGGACGGCGAGCAGTGCCGCGGCGAGGCGTCCGATCAGTCGCGATGTCCCCCTGTCCGTGCTCGTCCTGGCCGTGGCCGATCCGCCCTGGACCGCTCGCATCCGTCCTCCGTCCGTCGCCGTGGTCGCCGTCCCGAGGACCCCCGGAACCGCGCCCCGGAGCGCTGTTGCCCGGAGTCTATCCACGCCGCGCAACGCTCGGACAGACTCCGGGCGAACCCTCGTGGAACCAGGGATCTGTGGACGGCTTGTCCCCCGGACCGGGGTATGCTCCAGGTGCGTTCGACGACGAACGAGACAGGGGAACTGCAATGGAGCGAACAACGAGTACCGAGGTCGTCCCGCTCGAGGACGGCTACCACCGTGTGTCGACGCCCGCGAGCGGCGTGATCGGCTTCGTCCGCGAGCACAACGGCCGCTACGAGGTCCTCCGTGGCCGCGTCCGACAGGCAACCCGTTCCGAGGGTCTCTACAGCACCATGAACGTCGCGCTCATCGCGCTGACGCACGCCTGATCCGCTCGTAGGCTCACCTGTGTGAGTCTCCCGCGCCTCCCGTCCGTCGTCGTGACGCTGGCAGCGCCGGGCGCGACCGCAGCGGACGACCGGGAGGCCCTGCTCGCCGCCGTCGCGTCGGCCGCGGCCGTCGACGTCTCGGCCGTGCGCGCGGGGCGCGTCTGTGCGCACTGCGGCGCGACCGACCACGGTCGTCCCTGGGCCGCGGTCGACGGCTCCGCCGTCGGCGTGAGCCTGTCGCGCACCACGGACCTCGTCGCGTTGGCCGTCGGGCCCACCGATCTCGGCGTGGACGTCGAGCGCGTCTCCCGGGTCGCCGCCGCCCCGGTCGAGGCGTTCACTGCGCGAGAGGCAGCCCGGGCATGCGGTGACACCACCGAACTCGCGGTGCTCTGGTCGGTGAAGGAGGCCGTGCTGAAGCGCGACGGCCGCGGGCTGCGCGTCGACCCACGGTCGGTGGAGGTCGACCTGGACCGCATGGTCGCCGTCCTCGACGGTGTCGAGCACCCGGTGACGGTGCTGTTCCCGGCGCCGGACACGGTCCTCGCCGTCGCGACCGGTGGCGTGCCGGTCACCGTGGCAGGGTCAGCACCTCGACGCCGTCCCCGGTGATCGCGACGGTGTGCTCCGTGTGCGCGGTGCGTGCCCCGGTGGCGCTCCGGAGCGTCCAGCCGTCCGGGTCGGTGACGAGCACGTCGGTGTCCGCCATCACCCAGGGCTCGAGCGCCAGGAGGAGTCCGGGCCGGAGTGTGTAACCGCGTCCGGGCCGGCCCGTGTTCGACACGTGCGGGTCCTGGTGCATGGTCGACCCGATGCCGTGGCCGCCGAACTCGACGTTGACCGGGTAGCCGGCGCCCGCGAGCACCGTTCCGATCGCGTGCGAGAGGTCCCCGGTGCGCGTGCCTGGCCCGGCGATCGCGATGGCGGCGGCGAGGGCGCGTTCGGTGGCGTCGATGAGGGCGAGGTCCGCGGGGTCGGGCGTGCCGACCACGAAGCTGATCGCCGCATCGGCCGCGATGCCGTCGAGGGAGACGGCGAGGTCGAGGGTGAGGAGGTCGCCGTCCGCCAGCACGCGGTCGTGGGGGAGGCCGTGCAGCACGGCGTCGTTCACCGCGGTGCAGATGTGGTGGCCGAAGGGGCCGCGGCCGAACGAGGGCGCGTAGTCCACGTAGCAGGAGTCGGCGCCGGCGTCCTCGATCATCGCCTTCGCCCAGCGGTCGATCTCGAGCAGGTTCGTGCCGACGCGGACACGGTCGCGCAGGGTGTGCAGGATCGTGCCGACGAGGGCGCCGCTCGCGCGGGCCTTCTCGACCTCGGCGGGGGTGAGGATCTCGATCATGGGATGATCATACCGGTACAGGAAGACCGGTATTAGTATGGCCGCATGGTCCGTCTCCCGCTCAGCCCCGACGAGGTCGCCCGTGGGCGTCGCCTCGGAGCGCTCCTCCGCCGTGCACGGGGTCCGCGTTCCATGCTCGACACCGCGCTCGCGGCCGGGATCTCGCCCGAGACGCTCCGGAAGATCGAGACCGGACGCATCGCGACGCCGGCGTTCTCCACGATCGCGTCGGTCGCCGGGGTCGTCGGGCTGTCGCTCGACGCCGTGTGGGCCGAGGTCAGCTGTGAGCCCGACCTGGCCGGTACCGCGGCCGCGGGTTAGACGGCTCCGGGGACGCCCGGTTCGTCGATCCACGGCGCCGTGACCGCGCGCACCGCGTCGACGGTGGTGCCGGCGGAATCAGCGAACGCGCTGAGCACGTCGTCCGGCTGCACCGTGCTGTGCCGGTGCCGCTCGGTGATCGTCCGGAGCCCCGTGAAGAACGCGTCGTCGCCGATCGAACGGCGGACGGCGTGCAGGGCGAGTGCGCCGCGCTTGTAGACACGGTCGTCGAACATGTCCTTCGCGCCCGGGTCGCCCACCACGAGGTCCTGCGGCTGCTCGAGGAGCCCGTCGCGGTACCGCTGCGCGAGTTCGTCGGCGGTGTCGCCGCCGCGGTGCTCGGACCACAGCCACTCCGCGTAGCAGGCGAACCCCTCGTGCAGCCAGATGTCCCGCCACCGGGCGACGGTCACCGAGTTGCCGAACCACTGGTGCGCCAGCTCGTGCGCGATCAGTCGGTCGGTGCCGTGCTCGCCGTCGACGTGGTTCCGGCCGAAGACCGCGAGGCCGTGTGCCTCGAGCGGGATCTCCAGGTCGTCGTCGGTCACCACGACGCCGTACGCCGGGAACGGGTACGGCCCGAACCGGTCGGCGTACAGGGCGAGCATGTCCGGCACCTTCCCGAAGTCCGTCTTCGCGGCACTCGCGAGGTCGGCGGGGTGGTGCAGGGTGACGGGGACCTCCGAGCCGCGGAGCTTCGTGGTGCGGTACCGACCGATCTGCACGGTCGCGAGGTAGGTGGCCATCGGGTCGGTCGTGGCGTAGGTCCAGGTGGTGCCGGCACGGGCACGCTCCTTGCCGAGCAGGTCGCCGTTCGCGAGGACGTCGTAGGCGGCCTCGGCGGTGATCTCGAACCGGTAGGTGGCCTTGTCGTCCGGCCGGTCGTTGCACGGGAACCACGAGGGTGCGCCGGTCGGCTGCGCGGCGACGATGACGCCGTCGGTCAGTTCCTCCCAGCCGATCTGGCCCCACGGGCTCCGCAGCGGGTGCGGGGTGCCGCGGTACTTCACGTGGACGGTGAACTCGGTACCGGCGGCGATCGGCTCGGCAGGGGTCACGGTCAGCTTGTGGGTCGCGGTCGAGGTCTTCTTCGCTCGGCGGCCGTCGACGTCCACGCGGTCCACCGTGAGTCCGTGCAGGTCGAGCACGATCCGGTCGAGGGCCGTGTCCGCCCGCGCGGTGACGGTGGCGGTGCCGTCGAGCCGGTTCGTGGCGACGCGGTACTCGAGGCGGAGGTCGTAGTGTCGGGCGCTCCACCGCCGATCGCCGCTGTGCGGGGTGTACGGGTCGGCGTCTTGGTTCGTCGAGGCGGGCTTCACGGTGCCGGCAAGTCTGCCACGCTGACGCCTGCCGCGGACGGCGCGGCGGGCACCGGCGGCGCCGATGTCCACGGAGCGATCGGGTTGCCCGCCCAGTGCGTCCCCCCGGGCACCTGCTCGCCGCGCATCACGAGCGACGCCGGCCCGACCGTGGCACCCGTGCCGATGCCCGCCGCGGGCAGGACCACGCTGTGCGGGCCGAGCGTGGCACCGGCGTCGAGGCGGACCTCGTCGAGCTGCATCACCCGGTCGTGGAACAGGTGCGTCTGGACGACCGTCCCTCGTGCCACCGAGGCGCCGTCGCCGATCGTGACGAGGTCGGCCTCCGGGAGCCAGTACGTCTCGAGCCAGGTGCCGCGACCGATCGTCGCCCCGAGGCTCCGCAGCCACGCGGCCAGTGCCGGGGTGCCCGTGGCCTGCTCGGCGAACCACGGCCGGGCGACGGTCTCGACGAACGTGTCCTGCACCTCGTTTCGCCACACGAACGACGACCACAGGGGGTGTTCCCGCGCGGCGATCCGGCCGACGAACACCCACTTCGCGATCGTCGACACCACGGCGGCCACGGCCCCGGCGACGATGAGGACGGGCCCGGCGAGCAGCACCGTCCACCCGATGCCCACCGCGGACCACAGTGCGAGCAGGGACCCGACGACGCCGAGCGCCAGCCCCGCCGACACCATCGGGGCGACGAGCCGCAGCAGCTCCCAGCAGCCCCGGGCGACCTTGAGGGACCGCGGCGGCCGGAACGTGCGCTCCTCGTCGAACTCCGTCGTGGCGCGACGGAGCCGCACCGGGGGAGACCCGAGCCACGACGAGCCGCGCTTCGCCTTCTTCGGCACGGCGGACAGCACCGCCACCAGGGCCTCGCGCGGCACCGAACGACCCGCACCCGTCATGCCGCTGTTGCCGAGGAACGCCCGCCGCCCGACCTTCGACCGACCGATCCGCACCCGGCCGCCGCCGAGCTCGTACGTCGCCACCATGGTGTCGTCGGCCAGGAACGCCCCCGACGCGATCTGCGTCAGCGCCGGGATGAGCAGGACCGTGGAGATCTCGGTGTTCCGCCCCACCCGTGCCCCGAGCAGCCGCAACCACACCGGGGTCACGAGCGACGCGTACAGCGGGAAGAGCAGCGTGCGCGCGGCGTCCAGGACCCGCTCGGTGCACCACACCTGCCAGCCGATCCGGGAACGCACCGGGTGCCGGCCCTCGTGCAGGCCGATGCCGAGCAGCCGGACCGTGCCGACGACCAACGCCGCGTACACCGCACCGGCGACGACCGTCGCGAGCGGCACCCACACCAGCGCGCGCAGCACCGCGTCACCGAGGGAGGACGCCGACCCCACGAGGAACCACGCCACCGCCACCCCGGAAGCGACACCCAGCACCGGCAACCCGGCCACGGCCACGGACCCGGCCCCGTACGCCAGCAGCCACCGACGTCGCGACGGCGGCCGTGCCTCCCGGTCGTGTCGAGCCGACCCGACGCGTTCCGCCGGCGAACCCGCCCAGCGCTCCCCGTCCGGGACCCGGCCGGCGACGGCCGATCCCGCCTCGACCTCGGCACCCGCACCGACGTGCGCCCCCGGCAGGAGCGTCGTGCGGCTGTGCACCACCGCGTCGGCGTCCACCCGGACGCGCCCGATCCGGAACACGTCGCCGTCCACCCAGTGGCCGGCGAGGTCCACCTCGGGCTCGATCGACGCACGCTTGCCGATCGTCAGCATCCCGGTCACCGGCGGCAGCGTGTGCAGGTCGACGTCCTTGCCGATCCGCGCCCCGAGGGCCCGCGCGTAGCAGCTGATCCATGGCGCCCCCGACGTCGACGGGCCGTCCACCGCCTCGGCGATCCGCTCCGCCAGCCAGACCCGCACGTGCACGGACCCACCACGGGGGTGATCGCCCGGACGGACACCGACGAGGATCAGCCGCGCCAGCACGACCGTCACCGCCATCTTCCCGACCGGCGTGACGAAGAGCAGCAGCGCGACCACGAGCACCGGCCACGGCAGCACCGGGACGAACGGCAGCGTCGTGGCGTGCAGCACCGCAGCCACCAGGGCGGTCCACGTGAGCACCCGGAGCCCGCGCAGCACCTGCACCGGCAGCCCGAGCAGCGTCATCACCAGCCCCGTCGCCGGCGGCACCGGGCGGACGTCCCGCGGGACCGACACCACCGGACCGGAGTCGTCCAGTGCATCCGCCAGCGCCCCGATCCGCGGGTGGTCGTACACATCAGCCACCGTCGTCGTCGGGAACCGCTCCCGGATCGCCGACACCAGCTGCGCCGCCGTCAGGGACCCGCCACCGTGCGCGAAGAAGTCGTCGTCGACACTCGCCACCGGGACCCCGAGGATCGCCGACCACCGCTCGGCGATCCACGCCACCGTGTCCGGCAGCATCGCCGCGTCGGAGGACCCCGGCAGCGGCCACGGCAACGCCGCCCGGTCCACCTTCCCCGAGGTCCGCGTCGGCAGCGACTCCACCACCGCCACCAGGGGCACCAGCGCCGCCGGGAGCTCCTCGCGCAGCCGGGCGTTCGCCGCCGCCACGTCCACCGACCCACCCGCCACCGGAGCCACGTACCCCACCAGCACCTGGTTGCCCGCCGGCGTCCGCTGCACCACCGCGGCCCCACCCGCGACGTCGTCGAGCGCCTGCAGTGCCGTGTCGATCTCCCCGAGTTCGATCCGCCGGCCACCGAGCTTCACCTGGTCGTCCGCGCGCCCCTGGAAGACGAGTCCCTCGGGGTCGTACCGCACCAGGTCGCCGCTCCGGTACGCCCGCTCCCACCCGAGCTCCGGGAACGGCGCGTACTTCTCCGCGTCCTTCGCCGGGTCCAGGTACCGCCCGAGCCCGACACCACCGATCACCAGCTCACCGACCCCACCGGGCTCGACCCGCTGCCCCGCGGCGTCCACGACCGCCAGGTCCCACCCGTCCAACGGCAGTCCGATCCGGATCGGCGTGCTCCCGTCCAGCAGGGCCCCGCACGCCACCACCGTCGCCTCCGTCGGCCCGTACGTGTTCCAGACCTCGCGGTCCCGGCTCGCGATGCGCGCCGCGAGCTCCGGCGGGCACGCCTCGCCCCCGAAGATCACCAGCCGCACCTGCTCCAGGGCGTCGTCCGGCCACAGCGCCGCCAGGGTCGGCACCGTCGACACCACCGTGATCCCGTGGGCGATGAGCCACGGCCCCAGGTCCACACCCGTCCGCACGAGCGACCGCGGTGCCGGGACCAGGCACGCACCGTGTCCCCACGCCAACCACATCTCCTCGCACGACGCGTCGAACGCCACGCTCAGCCCGGCCAGCACCCGGTCACCGGGACCGATCGGCGCCGGCTGCAGGAACATCCGCGCTTCGGCGTCCACGAACGCCGCCGCGGAACGGTGCGTCACCGCGACGCCCTTCGGCACACCGGTCGACCCCGACGTGAAGATGATCCAGGCGTCGTCGTCCGTCGTCGGGGCCTCGGCGCTCGCCGCGGGGTCGACGACGGGGGAGGGCTCGGCGTCCGGTGCTCCGTCGCGACGGAGCACGCCGCCCGCGCCGATGACCCCGACCACCCGGGCCTCGCCGAACACGAGCGTCGCCCGTTCCTCCGGGTCGTCGGCGTCCACCGGGACGTACGCGGCACCGGCGGCGAGCACGGCCAGGATCGACACGTAGAGGTCACGGCCGCCGGACGGGATCCGCACGCCGACCCGGTCGCCGCGCCGGACACCGCGACGCGCCAGGTCGTCGGCCCGCTCGTGCACGAGCCGCACCAGCGTGGCGTAGTCGATCGTCCCGGCGGGGTCCTCGAGCGCGAGGGCGTCGGGGTGCTCCTCGGCCGTGGCCGTGAGGACGTCGAGCAGCGTCCGCGGTGCCGGTGCGTGCTCGCCGCGGGCGAGTTCGAGCTGCGGGTTCCCGGTGGCGCTGGTCATCGAGTCCTCTTCCCGGTCGCGTGCAGGACGACCGGCCGGTGATCCTAGGGGGTCGACGTGACGCGCTGGGGAACAGCCGGGGTCGGCCCGAGTGCGGCACGGGCGGCGTCGAGTGCGGCCGCCACGCCGATGGAGTCGTCGAGGGAGTGCACCGGCGACTCGGTCCGTCCCTCTTCGACGTACCGGGCGAGCGCGGCGGCCTGCCAGACGAGCCCCTGCCGACCGCGGAGGCCGCTCGGGTCCTCCCAGCGCTCCGCGTCGGCTCCGTGGTGCAGTGCGAACGATGCCGGGAACACGAAGTGGTCGGTCCACCGGACCGTCGCGCGGCTGCCCGCGACGACCGCCAGGCCCGGAGTCCACGCCGTCATCGACGTGGTCACCACCGCCTGCGCGCCACCGTCCGCCGTCGACACGGTGACCGACTGGAGGTCCACCCCGCGATCCGACAGCGCCCCCGTCGTGCTGCTGGTCACCGGGGCGCCGGTGGCGAAGCGTGCGAACCAGTGCCCGTACACACCGGCGTCGAGGAGCGCACCCCCGCCTGCGGCGGGGTCGAACATCCGGTCCGACGGGTCGGGGTCGTGCGGCCAGCCGACGTCGACGGTCGCCAGTCGAACGTCACCGAGGGCACCGTCCGCGAGGAGCCGCGCCACGACGGTGGTGCCGGGCAGGTAGCGCGTCCACATCGCCTCCATCGCGAACACCCCGGCGTCGCGGGCCGCTGCCGCGAGGGTGCGCGTGTCGGCCTCGGACGTGGTCATCGGCTTCTCGACGAGGACGTGCTTGCCGGCGGCGATCGCGAGCAGCGCGTGTTCGAGGTGCTGCGGGTGCGGGGACGCGACGTAGACGACGTCCACCGCCGGGTCGGCCACCAGTGCTTCGTACGAGCCGTGCACGCCGGCGATCCCGTGCCGTGCGGCGAAGGCGGCGGCGCGCTCGGGGGAGCGGGAGCCGACGGCCACGACCCGCTGGTCCGAGTTGGCGTGCAGCGTGCTCGTGAAGTCGCCCGCGATCACCCCGGGCCCGATCACACCCCACCCCAGCACGGACCCGCCGCGGAGCGCAGCAACCTCAGGTTCCGGAAACGCCATCGTCATGGTTCGACGGTACCGGAGAGCCCCTGGCCCAACCGGCCCCGGAGGGAAGGTCGGCGAAGCCGACATCGCGCGCAGCCGACTGAGCGAAGCGAAGACGTCTGCTTGCGCGGGAGTTTGACTGTGCCCCCAGGAGGATTCGAACCTCCGCCCCTGCCTCCGGAGGGCAGTGCTCTATCCCCTGAGCTATGGGGGCCCTGGGTGGGAACAACCGTAGCAGGTCGGCGCCGGTGTCCGAGACCACGCGTGTCGGACGGGAGGCGCGTGGCGGGCCCGCACCGGGCCTCCAGTCGGGTGGTGGTCGGCTCAGCCGGCCGGCGTCGCCGAGCCGTTCGGCTGCACGACTCCCCGCACCGCGTCGATGACGGGCTGCGCGCCGCCGGGCTCGGTGAAGAGCGTGGACGTCGCGGTGATCCAGTACGGGTCCGCGAAGGCGTCGGCGCGTCCGACGCCGTCGGTCAGCGAGAAGTACCCCTCGACGCGGTAGGTCGGCACGGAACCGCCCCGCTCGTAGAGGGCGTCCTTGAGGTTCGTGAGCGACTTCTCAGGCAGGTCCGCGACGGCCAGGGTGATCGTCGTCGAGGCGTCGTCGGCCGCCGTCCAGTGGCACACGCGGCCGCGCTGCTGGGCGATCCGGGCGGCCGGCGACCCCTTCTCGGGCTCGTAGTCGCGGTCGATGGTGAAGGTCGTCCCGTAGACGTCGAGCGATCCCGACGGCAGGAGCTCGCCGCAGGTCTGGGCGACGCGCTTGCCGACCGGTGCCGCGGTCGCAGTGGGGCTGGCGTCGTCAGAACCGCCGCCCCCGGAGCACGCCACGAGGGCGAGGGACGCGGAGAGGGCGAGCGCGGCGACGCTGATCGCCCGGGCGCGGCTGCGGGAGGTCATCCCGACATGATGGTGCACGGGCTCGGGCATCGGCCCGGAGCCGCCTGCGTGTCCCGGTAGACTCGATCCTCGTGACTCCTGCCGAACTCTCCGCTGCGTACCTGTCGATCCTGACCGGGATCGTCGAGCGACGCGGCGCGTCCGACACCGTGACGATCGAGGAGTCCCACGTGGCCCTCGAGCGTCCGAAGAACCGTGCACACGGCGACTGGGCGTCGAACGCCGCGATGCAGCTCGCGAAGCGCCTCGGCACGAACCCGCGCGAGCTCGCGACGGAGATCGCCGGGGAGCTCACCGAGCTGGACGGCGTGGCCTCGGTCGACGTCGCCGGCCCCGGGTTCATCAACATCACGCTCGAGGCCGCGGCCGCCGGTGAGATCGCCCGCACGATCGTCGAGGGCGGCGAGTCCTTCGGTCACGGCGACCTCTACGACGGGGTCCGGATCAACCTGGAGTTCGTGTCGGCGAACCCGACCGGCCCGATCCACATGGGTGGTGTGCGTTGGGCAGCGGTCGGCGACTCGCTGGCGCGGGTGTTCCAGGCGCAGGGCGGCCTCGTCACGCGGGAGTACTACTTCAACGACCACGGCGCGCAGATCGACCGATTCGCCCGGTCCCTCGTCGCCTCGGCGCTGGGGGAGCCCACGCCGGAGGACGGCTACGGCGGCGCCTACATCTCGGACATCGCGGCGCGGGTCATCGCCACGCTGGACCCCTCGATCGACGTGCGGGACCTGCCGCGCGACGAGGCGCAGGAGGTCTTCCGGCGCGAGGGCGTGGACTTCATGTTCGCGGACATCAAGGCCTCGCTGCACGACTTCGGCGTCGACTTCGACGTGTACTTCCACGAGAACGCGCTGCACGAGTCCAAGGCCGTCGAGCGCGCCATCGAGCGGCTCCGTTCCGCGGGCGTGATGTACGAGGCCGAGGGTGCCGAGTGGCTCCGGACGACCGACTTCGGCGACGACCGCGACCGCGTCGTCATCAAGTCCGACGGCGAGCCGGCGTACATCGCGGGCGACCTGGCGTACTACCTCGACAAGCGCGAGCGCGGCTTCGAGCGGAACCTGATCATGCTCGGCGCGGACCACCACGGCTACGTCGGCCGGATGATGGCGATGTGCGCCGCGTTCGGGGACGAGCCGGGCAAGAACCTCGAGATCCTCATCGGGCAGATGGTCAACCTGCTCAAGGACGGCGAGCCGATGCGCATGTCGAAGCGCGCGGGAACGATCGTCACGATGGAGGACCTCGTCGACGCTGTGGGCGTGGACGCCGGCCGGTACTCGCTCGTCCGGTTCGCCAGCGACACCGCGATCGACATCGACCTCGACCTGCTCGTCAAGCGCACCAACGACAACCCGGTGTTCTACGTGCAGTACGCCCACGCCCGCACGCAGTCGGTGGCCCGCAACGCCGCGACCGCCGGCGTGGATCGTTCGGCCTTCGACGCCTCGCTCCTGACGCACGACACCGAGGGCGCCCTGCTCGGTGCCCTGGCGGAGTACCCGCGCGTGGTGCGTCATGCCGCCGAACTCCGGGAGCCGCACCGCATCGCGCGGTACATCGAGCAGCTCGCCGGCCTGTACCACCGCTGGTACGACGCCTGCCGGGTGACGCCCCTCGGCGACGAGGCCGTGACGGACCTGCACCGCACGCGCCTCTGGCTGAACGACGCCACGGGCCAGGTCGTCCGCAACGGTCTGGGCCTGCTCGGCGTGAGCGCGCCGACCCGCATGTAGCGACCGCTGCGCGCCGCGCTGCCGATCGCGCCCCCGCACGAACATCGCGCCCCGTCACAACGGGGCGCGATGTTCGTGACGGGGCGCGAAGCCGCGCACCCGCACGACCCGCGCAGCCGGGCCACCCGCACGACCGCAGCCGACGCGCCGGACCGGCGCCGTGCCTCCAGGCCCGCCCACGGGACCACCTGGCAGGGTGGGACGCATGTCCGCCGCCATCGAGACCCCCCGGAAGCGCCGTCGCTGGCCCGTCGTCCTGATCGTCATCGTGGTCGTCCTCGCCGCGCTCGTCGTGATCGCCGAGTTCGTCCTCCGCGGGGTCGTCGACCGCATCATCGCCCAGCAGGTCGAGCAGTCGCTGCCCTCCGGCGCGACCGGTGAGGTCGAGGCGCACGCGAACGGCATCGTCATCCCGCAGCTCATCGGCGGGAAGCTCGACGACGTCGAGATCTCCTCGCAGAAGCTCACCATCGACGGGATCCCGCTCGCCGCCGACGTCACCGCGCACGACGTGCCCATCGACGGCAAGGGCGACGTGCGCGACGTCGACGGGCACGTGACGCTCGCCGCCGGGTCGGTGAAGGAGCTGTCGAAGTACAGCCCGCTGTTCGACCGGTTGAGCCTGGTCGACGGCGGCGTCGAGCTGTCCGGCAAGACCGCGGTGCTCGGCTACGACATCACCTACGCGGCGAAGGGCGACGTCGTCGCGCAGGACGACGGCACGGGCATCACCATCACGCCGAAGACGGTGCGGATCACGAACTCGGCCCTCGGGCTCAAGGTCGACTCGATCCCTGGTGTCACGAACGTGCCCGTCCAGGTCTGCACCGCGCAGTTCCTGCCGTCGCAGCTGCGCGTCCGTTCGCTCGACATCACCGCGTCGGACGCGTCGGTGCGGGTCACGGCCGACTCGCTGCCGCTCAACGAAGCAGGGCTGCAGACGGTCGGGAAGTGCTCGTAGTCGCCTGGTCGCGTAACGCGGCCTGGAGGCACGGCTCGGCTCGGTAGGATCGGGTCCCGTGAGCGAGAACCCCCTTGCCCCGCAGCGACTGCGGTTCCCGACGGACCCCTCCGCGCTCGAGGCGCGCATCTGGCCCGCGTCCGCGACGCGGACCGACGACGGCGACCTCGTCGTCGGCGGTGTGACGGCGTCCGACCTCGTCGCGCAGTACGGCACCCCGCTCTACGTGGTGGACGAACGCGACGTGCAGTCCCGTGCCGTGCGCGTGCGGAACGCGTTCACCGAGGCGTTCGAGCGCATCGGCACCCGGGCGCACGTCTACTACGCCGGCAAGGCCTTCCTGACGACGCAGGTCGTGGCGTGGATGGCCGAGGCGGACCTCCGCGTCGACGTCTGCACCGGCGGCGAACTCGCGGTGGCGCTGGCCGGCGGCATCGACCCGGCACTGTTGGGCTTCCACGGCAACGACAAGTCCGACGCCGAGATCGCACGCGCGGTCGAGGTCGGCGTGGGCACGATCGTCCTCGACAGCCACGAGGAAGTGCAGCGCGTGGCCCGTGCCGCGGCGGACGCCGGGATCGTGCAACGCGTCCGCATCCGGATCAACAGCGGTGTCCACGCCTCGACGCACGAGTACCTCGCCACCGCCCGGGAGGACCAGAAGTTCGGCATCCCGCTGACCGAGGCGGTGGCCGCGGCCGAGGCGGTCCGTGCGGAGTCCTCACTCGCGTTCGTCGGCCTGCACTCGCACATCGGCTCGCAGATCTTCGACGAGTCCGGCTTCCGCGAGGCAGCGCGACGCCTGATGGACGTCCACGCGACGCTCGTGGCGACCGGCCCGGTGCCGGAGCTCAACCTCGGTGGCGGCTGGGGCATCGACTACACCGAGGCCGACTCGGCGTTCGAGCCCGAGGACGTCGCCGAGGCGCTCGCGACCATCGTCGCCGAGGCCTGCAGCGAGCGGGACATCCCGGTGCCGGAGATCGCGGTCGAGCCCGGGCGGTACATCGTCGGGCCGGCCGGCATCACGTTGTACCGGGTCGGGACGATCAAGCCCGTGACGCTCACGGACGAGTCGTCCGACGCATCCGGCGCGCGAGAGGTCTCCGCCACGCGCACCTACGTCTCGGTCGACGGCGGCATGAGCGACAACGCCCGGCCCGCGCTGTACGGCGCCGACTACACGGCTCGGCTCGCCCGCACCTCGGACGCCCCGGCGGTCCTCACCCGCGTCGTCGGCAAGCACTGCGAGAGCGGCGACGTCGTCGTGAACGACGAGTACCTGCCCGGGGACGTGCACCGCGGCGACCTGCTCGCCGTCGCGGCCACCGGTGCCTACTGCTGGAGCCTGGCGAGCAACTACAACCACGTCGGCCGCCCGCCGGTCGTGGCGGTCGCCGACGGCACTACCCGTATCCTCGTGCGTGGCGAGTCGATCGACGACCTCCTCGCCCGCGACACCGGGGTCGCGCCGGGGGCCTGACGTCCCCGACCCGACCCGACTCCCCACGAACAGGACCCGCACCAGATGATCGAATACCGCAACGTCCGCGTCGCGCTGCTCGGAGCCGGCTCGGTCGGCTCCCAGGTCGCCCGGCTGCTCCTCGAACACGGCGACGAGCTGGCCTCGCGTGCCGGCGCCGGCCTCGAACTCGTGGGGATCGCCGTCCGCGACGTCGACGCCCCGCGCGACGTCGACCTGCCGAAGGAGCTCTTCACGACGGACGCCGAGTCGCTGATCCTCGGTGCGGACATCGTCGTCGAGCTGATCGGCGGCATCGAGCCCGCGCGCACGCTCGTCCTCCAGGCACTGCAGTCCGGCGCCGACGTCGTGACGGGCAACAAGGCGCTCCTGGCGACCCACGGCCCGGAGCTCTTCGCCGCGGCCGAGCAGGTCGGCGCACAGCTCTACTACGAGGCCGCCGTCGCCGGTGCGATCCCGATCATCCGCCCGTTGCACGACTCGCTCGCCGGTGACCGCATCGTGCGCATCATGGGCATCGTCAACGGCACCACGAACTTCATCCTCGACCTGATGGACCGGGAGGGCGCGACGTTCGAGGACGCCCTCGCCACGGCCACCGAGCTGGGCTACGCCGAGGCCGACCCGACCGCGGACGTCGAGGGCTACGACGCCGCGCAGAAGGCCGCGATCCTGGCGTCGCTCGCGTTCCACACCTCCGTCCCGCTCGCCGCCGTGCACCGCGAGGGCATCACCTCGGTCACGATCGAGCAGGTCCGCGCCGCGCGCAAGGCCGGGTACGTCGTGAAGATCCTCGCGACCGCCGAGCGCCTGACCGACGCGGACGGCACCGAGGGCGTCAGCGCCCGTGTCTACCCGGCGCTCGTGCCCGAGTCGCACCCGCTCGCGAGCGTGCACGGCGCGAAGAACGCCGTGTTCGTCGAGGCCGAGGCCGCCGGTGACCTGATGTTCTACGGCGCCGGTGCCGGTGGTGTCGAGACCGCGTCGGCCGTCCTCGGTGACCTGGTGTCCGCCGCGCGCCGGCACGTCATCGGCGGCCCCGGTGTCGCCGAGTCGACGCAGGCCGACCTGCCCGTCTTCCCGATCGGCACCGTCCGCACCCGCTACCAGATCACGTTGCACGTCACGGACGCCCCCGGCGTGCTGTCGACCGTCGCCGGCGTCCTGGCGAAGCACGGCGTCAGCGTCGAGACCGTCGAGCAGACCGTGGCTTCGGGCTCCGACGCGACGGCGACCCTCGTGATCGGGACGCACCTGGCGCGCGAGTCCGACCTGGCCTCGACCGTGGTGGCACTCCGCAACGAGGACGTCGTCGTCGAGGTCACGAGCGTCCTGCGGGTCGTCGGCGCCTGACGCCGACGTCTGACGACACACCAGCTTTCGAACGAAGAAGAAGGGGAGCCTCATGGCCCACCAGTGGCAGGGAGTCCTGCGCGAGTACGCCGACCGTCTCGACGTCACCGAAGCGACGCCCGTCGTCACGCTCGGTGAGGGTGGGACGCCCCTCATCCCGGCGCGCCGCCTGTCCGAGCGCACGGGCGCCGAGGTCTACGTCAAGTTCGAGGGCATGAACCCGACGGGTTCCTTCAAGGACCGCGGTATGACGATGGCGATCTCGAAGGCCGTCGAGCACGGTGCGAAGGCCGTCATCTGCGCCTCGACCGGCAACACCAGCGCGTCCGCCGCCGCGTACGCCACGCACGCCGGCATCACGGCCGCGGTCCTCGTGCCCGAGGGCAAGATCGCCATGGGCAAGCTCAGCCAGGCCGTCGCGCACGACGCCCAGCTGCTGCAGGTCCAGGGCAACTTCGACGACTGCCTCGACATCGCCCGCGACCTGGCGGCGAACTACCCGGTGCACCTCGTGAACTCCGTCAACAACGACCGCATCGAGGGACAGAAGACCGCCGCGTTCGAGGTCGTCGACGTGCTCGGTGACGCGCCGGACTTCCACTTCCTGCCCGTCGGCAACGCGGGCAACTACACCGCGTACTCGCGCGGCTACCGCGAGGACGTCGCCGCGGGCCGCTCCACGAAGCTCCCGCGCATGTTCGGCTTCCAGGCCGCCGGCTCTGCCCCGATCGTCCGTGGTGAGGTCGTCCGCAACCCGGACACCATCGCGTCGGCGATCCGCATCGGCAACCCCGCGTCGTGGGAGTTCGCGCTCGAGGCCCGTGACGAGACCGACGGCTACTTCGGCGCCATCACCGACGAGGCCATCCTCGCTGCGCACCGCATCCTCTCCGCCGAGGTCGGCGTGTTCGTCGAGCCGGCCTCCGCGATCGGTGTCGCCGGCCTGCTCGAGCGTGCCGATGCCGGCATCGTGCCGAAGGGTGCGAAGGTCGTCATCACGGTGACCGGCCACGGTCTCAAGGACCCGCAGTGGGCCCTCCGTACGCAGGACGGCGGCGAGGTAGCCCCGACGAGCGTCCCCGTGGACACGAAGTCGGTCGCCGACGTGCTCGGACTGGTCGGCTCCGAGTGAGCCCCGACCGCTCGTCCGGACCGGGGGAGGGCATGACCGCCCAGATCGCTGTACCGGCCGGACGGGCGGTCCGTGTCCGCGTCCCGGCCACCTCGGCGAACCTCGGCCCCGGCTTCGACTCGCTCGGCCTCGCGCTCTCGCTCTACGACGAGGTCGTCGTCCGCGTCCGTCCGGAACCCGGCGCGACCGTCACGGTCGACGGTGTGGGCGCCGGCGAGGTCGCCACGGACGACGACAACCTGGTCGTCCGTGCGGTGCGCCGCGGACTGGAGCACGCCGGCGTCCCGCAGCCCGGACTCGAACTGCACGCCGTCAACGCCATCCCGCACGGCCGCGGCATGGGCTCGTCGGCCGCCGCGATCGTCGCCGGACTCATGGCCGCCCGCGGGCTGCTCGAGGGCGTCGTCGACCTCGACGCCTCGACCCTGCTGACCCTGGCGACCGAGATGGAGGGGCACCCGGACAACGTGGCGCCCGCCCTCTTCGGCGGCCTCACGATCGCGTGGATGACGGCCGAGGGCCCCGCGTACAAGCGGCTCCTGGTACACCGCGGTGTGTCGCCGGTCGTCTTCGTGCCGACGTCCACCTTGTCGACGAAGCTCGCGCGCTCCCTGCAGCCCGCGAGCGTGCCGCACGAGGACGCGGCGTTCAACGTGTCCCGTTCGGCGCTCCTCGTCGCGGCGCTCATCCAGAGTCCGGAGCTGCTGCTGGCGGCGACCGAGGACCGCCTGCACCAGTCGTACCGTGCGAGCGCGATGCCGGAGACCGACGCCCTGATCGGCCTGCTGCGGCAGCACGGTCTCGCGGCCGTGGTCTCGGGAGCCGGCCCGAGCCTCCTGGTCCTCGGCAGCGACCCGGGTCAGCGCCTCACCGCGGCCGAGCTGGTGACGCGACACGGTGAATCCGACTGGCGGGCGCTCATGCTGGCCGTTGATCTGGGTGGTGCTACAGTGGTGCCGCACTCGGCGCTCCAAGCCGAACCCGCGTAGGCAGCAGGAACGTTCCTCGCCATGCAGGGTCCGGTGCGCGGGGGCAATCTCTTTCTGATCACCGAATCCCGGTCCGTCGTCTGAACGGCGGTCGATGCATACCCGTGCATCCGGGACGGTGGAAACTCTCCGCGGTCTGCGGTTCGAAAGGAAACACCGACCTTGACGAACGTCAACGACTCCACCCAGGTGGAGATCCCCAGCGATCTGCGCGCCCTCCGGCTCCCGGAACTCCAGCGCATCGCCTCCTCGCTCGGCATCACCGGGCTCTCCAAGCTCCGCAAGGGCGACCTCATCGCCTCGATCGAGGACAAGCGTCCCGTGACGGACGAGGCCCCCGCGACCGAAGCGCCCGTAGCCCCCGCGGCGCAGGCGTCGGCACCGGTCGAGCAGCCGACGCTGCCCGAGCCGACCGAGGCCCCCGCCGCCGAAGCGCCCGTGGCGACCGAGACCCCCGCCGACGCCCCGGCCGAGCAGCAGCCCAGCTCTCGGGCCCGTCGCTCCCGTCGGGCCTCGTCCGGCGGCACCGTGAGCGCGGAGCCGACCTCGGCCGCCGAGCACACCAACCACGGCCAGACCGGCACCGAGGACCTCCTCGCCGGCCTCGACCAGGTCCGTGCCGAGAAGGACGCCCAGGAAGCAGCCCAGGCCGGCGGTCAGCGCCGCGGCCGAGGGGCTCGTGGCCAGCAGAACGGCCAGCAGAACCAGCAGGCCGAGCAGCAGAACGCGCCGCAGGCCGAGCAGCCGAACGACCAGCAGGACCAGGCCCCGCAGTCCCAGCCCCAGCAGGAGCAGTCGGCCGAGCAGTCCGGCGAGTCGCAGGACGGCGCCGACAACGGCGACCAGAACGACCAGCAGGGCGAGGGCGGTTCGCGTCGCGGCCGCCGCAGCCGTGGCCGCGGTCGTGGCCGTGGGCAGAACGCCGAGAACGGCGAGCAGGGTGGCGACCAGAACGGCCGCGACAACGCGCAGAAGAACGACAACGGCCAGAAGAACGGCCAGAACGGCCAGCAGGGCGAGCAGAAGAACGCCCAGCAGGACGACAAGAACGAGCAGAAGCAGAACGGCCAGCAGCAGAAGCAGGGCCAGCAGCAGAAGCAGCAGCAGGCCCAGCAGAACGCCGACGACACCGAGGGTGGCCGCAGCCGTCGCCAGCGTGACCGCAAGCGCGGCCGGGGCGGCCAGAACGACGAGTTCGAGCCGGAGATCACCGAGGACGACGTCCTCATCCCGATCGCGGGCATCCTCGACGTCCTCGACAACTACGCCTTCGTGCGGACCTCGGGCTACCTCCCGGGCCCGAACGACGTCTACGTCTCGCTCGGCCAGGTGAAGAAGTACCACCTGCGCAAGGGTGACGCGGTCGTCGGCGCGATCAAGCAGCCGCGGGACAACGAGCAGCAGAGCCGTCAGAAGTACAACGCCCTCGTGAAGGTCGACTCGGTGAACGGGCAGACCGCTGAGGAGGCCGCCGCGCGCGTCGACTTCCAGGACCTCACCCCGCTGTACCCGAACGAGCGCCTCCGCCTCGAGACGGAGCCGGGCAAGCTCAGCACGCGGATCATCGACCTCGTGTCGCCGATCGGCAAGGGCCAGCGCGGCCTCATCGTCTCCCCGCCGAAGGCCGGCAAGACGGTCGTGCTCCAGGCCATCGCGAACGCGATCGCCAAGAACAACCCCGAGGCGCACCTCATGGTCGTCCTGGTGGACGAGCGTCCCGAAGAGGTCACCGACATGCAGCGCACGGTGAAGGGCGAGGTCATCGCCTCGACCTTCGACCGTCCGGCAGAGGACCACACCACGGTCGCCGAGCTCGCCATCGAGCGTGCGAAGCGTCTCGTCGAGCTCGGCCACGACGTGGTCCTGCTCCTCGACTCGATCACCCGCCTGGGCCGTGCCTACAACCTGGCGACGCCGGCCTCCGGTCGCGTGCTCTCCGGTGGCGTCGACTCGTCGGCGCTGTACCCGCCGAAGCGCTTCTTCGGCGCGGCGCGCAACATCGAGGACGGCGGCTCGCTGACCATCCTCGCCACGGCGCTCGTCGAGACCGGGTCGAAGATGGACGAGGTGATCTTCGAGGAGTTCAAGGGCACGGGGAACATGGAGCTCCGCCTCAACCGCCACCTCGCCGACAAGCGGATCTTCCCCGCCGTCGACGTCAACGCCTCCGGGACCCGTCGCGAGGAGCAGCTGCTCTCCGCCGACGAGGTCAAGATCACGTGGCGCCTGCGTCGTGCCCTCGCCGGGCTCGACCCGCAGCAGGCCCTCGAGATCGTGCTGCGGAACCTGAAGGAGACGCAGTCGAACGTCGAGTTCCTGGTCCAGGTGCAGAAGTCGGTCCCCACGACCGGCGGGCACCACAACGGTCACCAGGAGTAACGCGTGTTCGAGTCGGTAGCGGGGCTGCTGGCGGAACACGAGGACCTGACGCAGCAGCTGTCGGACCCCGCGCTCCACGCCGATGCGGCCCGGGCGAAGAAGGTGAACCGGCGGTACGCCGAGCTCAACCAGATCAAGTCCGCGTACGAGGCCTGGAAGGCGGCGGGGGACGACCTCGCCGCCGCCCAGGAGCTCGCGCGCGAGGACGAGGCGTTCGCGGACGAGGTCCCGACACTCGAGGAGCAGCTGTCGGAGCGCCAGGAGCGTCTCCGGCGGCTGCTCATCCCGCGCGACCCCGACGACGGGCGCGACGTGATCATGGAGATCAAGGGCGGCGAGGGCGGCGAGGAATCGGCGCTGTTCGCGGCCGACCTCCTGCGCATGTACTCGCACTACGCCGAGTCCAAGGGCTGGAAGATCGAGATGCTCGAGCGCACCGAGTCCGACCTCGGTGGCTACAAGGACGTCCAGGTCGCGATCAAGTCGAACGCGACCGACCCGTCCCAGGGTGTCTGGGCGCACCTCAAGTACGAGGGCGGCGTGCACCGCGTGCAGCGTGTGCCGGCGACCGAGTCCCAGGGGCGCATCCACACCTCGACGACGGGCGTGCTCGTCTTCCCCGAGGTCGACGAGCCCGAAGAGGTCCAGATCAACCAGAACGACCTCAAGATCGACGTCTACCGGTCCTCCGGCCCCGGCGGTCAGTCCGTCAACACGACGGACTCCGCGGTCCGCATCACGCACCTGCCCACGGGCATCACAGTCGCGATGCAGAACGAGAAGTCGCAGCTGCAGAACCGCGAGGCCGGCATGCGCGTCCTGCGTGCCCGCATCCTTGCGCGGCAGCAGGAAGAGCTCGACGCCATCGCCTCGGACGCGCGCAAGTCGCAGATCCGCGGCATGGACCGTTCGGAGCGCATCCGCACGTACAACTTCCCGGAGAACCGCATCGCGGACCACCGCACCGGGTACAAGGCGTACGACCTGGACCGCGTGATGAACGGTGCGCTCGAGCCCGTCATCCAGTCCGCCATCAGTGCGGACGAAGAGGCACGCCTGGCCGCCATCGGCGACCAGGACGCCTGATCGTCGGACTGGAGGCACGGATCACCGTGGGTGGTGACGGAGCGTTCGCCGCGGATCGCCTCCTCAGGGAGGCGACCGCGGCGCTCGGTGCTGCGGGCGTGCCGACGCCGCAGGTCGACGCCGAGCTCCTGCTCGCGTGGGCGACTGACACCTCGCGCGGCGCCGTCCAAGCCCGCGCGCTCACCGGCGGTGCGATCGCGGCCGAGCACGTGGAGCGCTTCCGGCACGCTGTCGCGCGACGGACGACCCGCGAGCCGCTGCAGCACATCACGGGCGAGGCGTACTTCCGCGCGCTCACCCTGGCGGTCGGCCCGGGCGTCTTCGTCCCGCGGCCCGAGACCGAGGGCGTCGTCCAGTTCGGCATCGACGCACTCCGGGCGGTCGCCGTCCCGGAGCCGGTCGCGGTCGACCTCGGCTCCGGCAGCGGTGCCATCGCCATCGCCATGGACACCGAGGTGCCGAACGCCGTCGTGTACGCGGTCGAGGCCTCGCCCGAGGCCCTGCCCTGGACCCGCCGGAACATCGACGCCCACGGCGGCACGGTCCGCCTCGTCGAGGGCGACCTCGCCGACGCGCTGCCCGAACTCGACGGCACCGTGTCGGTCGTCGTGTCGAACCCGCCGTACGTCCCGGACGACGCGGTGCCGATCGACCCCGAGGTCCGCGACCACGACCCGGCGATGGCGCTCTACGGCGGGCCGGACGGCCTCGACGCCGTGCGTGCGCTGGCCGAGACCGCGTGGCGTCTGCTCGTTCCCGGGGGAGTCCTCGTGATCGAGCACGCCGAGCCGCAGGGCGCCGGCGTCCGCGAGGTCCTGGCGCGCCGGGGGTTCCGTTCCCCGGAGACGCACCAGGACCTGACGGGACGCGACCGCACGACCACCGCGACCCGCTAGCCCGAGCCGCCCCGCGCCTCCAGTCCGGGTGTGGCGCTGCCCACTGCCGGACGTCACCTGGTCGTTCCGGGCGTACCTGGTCGGTTCTTTCCGCTCGGTACGCCCGTTTCCACTCTCCATCGCGAGAGCGATGGGAAAGATCGGGCGGTCCCGGTGCTACGCGACGGGGGCTGCGGCGTGCTGTTCCGCGACGAAGGCGAGGACCGCTTCGCGCAGGTCGGTGTGCTCCTCGACCAGGACGGCGTGGATGCCGACGCCCCGGGCGCCCTCGACGTTGATCGGCATGTCGTCCGCGAAGAACGTGCGCTCTGCCGGTACGCCGTGGTGCTCGACCGCCCGGAGGAACACCTCGGGCTCGGGCTTCCGCGCCCCGAAGTTGCTCGTGGTGTCGAGGTGCTCGCCGAACAGCGGCGGCAGGGACGGCGCCCAGCGGTCGATCCAGCGACCGGCCAACGGCCCGTTGTTCGTGAGGAGACCGACCCGCCCGTACTCGCTCGCCACGCGGACCGCCTCGATGCGCTCGGGCAGCTCGGTCATCGCGGCACCGCGGATCCGTGCCCAGTCGGCCTCGGGCACGTCGCAGCCCATCGCCTCCTCGAACGCGGCGAGGTACGCGTCGCCGTCGGCGTACCCGCCGGCCTCGGCACGCTGCTCGTTGCCGCAGTCCCACCACCGGCGGCGGAGCTCCTGGAAGTCGTGCCCGGTGAACTCGGCGAGGGCGGCCATCCGCACCTGCCAGTCGTACCGCACGAGGACCTCGTCCATGTCGAAGAGGAACAGGAGTCGGGGCGCAGGCGTCTCGTTCACGATGCCACCCATTGTGTCGCACTATCATCGTCGAGTCATGGCATCCCGATACGACTGCACCGACTCCGACGGGCTCCTGACCGGGATGCGGCTCGCACGTGCCGCACTCGGGCGCGGAGAACTCGTCGTCGTCCCCACCGACACCGTCTACGGCGTGGCCGCGGACGCCTTCAGCGCGGCCGCCGTCCAGCGCCTGCTCGACGCGAAGGGCCGCACCCGCCAGTCGCCGCCGCCGGTGCTGATCCCGGGTCCGCCGACCCTGGAAGCACTGGCGAGCGACATCCCGCAGCAGGTGCGCGACCTCGTGGCCGAGTTCTGGCCCGGCGGTCTCACCGTGATCCTGCGCGCCCAGCCGTCGCTCGACTGGGACCTCGGCGAGACGCGCGGCACCGTCGCCCTCCGCATGCCGGACTCCCGGATCGCGCTCGAGCTCCTGCAAGAAGTGGGGCCGCTCGCGGTGTCCTCGGCGAACTCCACGGGTGACCCGGCAGCGATGGACGCCGACCAGGCCGAGGCCATGCTCGGTGACAGCGTCGCCGTGTACCTCGACGGCGGCCCGATCGAGGCGCACGACGGGTTCGAGGCCTCCACGGGTTCGACGATCGTCGACGCCACGGGACTCTCCGACGGCGGGAAGCTCCTGATCGTCCGTCACGGCGTGATCTCGGACGACGAGATCACCAGGGTCGTCGGAGCCGACCTCGTCGGATGAAGTACTACCTGCTCGCCGGTGCCATCGCGGCCGTGGTGAGCTTCTGCGTCAGCTGGCTCGTGTGGAAGCTGGGGCTGAAGTACAAGTGGTACCCGAAGGTCCGTGAGCGGGACGTGCACCGCACGCCGACGCCGCGGCTCGGCGGGATCGCGATGTACATCGGCGTGATCGTCTCCCTGCTCGCGGCGTGGTTCCTGTTCCCGTCGATCGCCGGGACGGACTACTTCCGTCTCGTGTTCTCCGAACCGGGGCGCGTCCTCGCGGTGCTCGGGGGAGCGACGATCATCGTGGTCCTCGGTGTCGCGGACGACATCTGGGACCTCGACTGGATGACGAAGCTCGCCGGGCAGATCATCGCCGCGGGCATCCTGGCGTGGCAGGGCGTGGCGATCGTGTCCCTGCCGATCGGCAACACGCTCGGTGTCGGCTCGTCCTACATGAGCCTGATCTTCACCGTGCTGGCGGTGGTGCTCGTGATGAACGCCGTGAACTTCATCGACGGCCTCGACGGGTTGGTGGCCGGCGTCGCGATCATCGCCGGCGGTGTCTTCTTCCTGTACACGTTCTTCATCAACCGCGTGGTCGTGCAGACCGAGTTCTTCTTCAACCTGCCGTCACTGCTGACCGCGGTGCTCGTCGGCGCCTGCTTCGGGTTCCTCATCCTGAACTGGCACCCGGCGAAGCTGTTCATGGGGGACGCCGGCGCCCTGCTCGTGGGCTTCCTGATGGCGACGAGCGCCGTGTCCGTCACGGGCAACATCGACCCCGCCGCGGTGCAGACACGCCAGGCGCTCCTGCCGGCCTTCATCCCGATCCTGCTGCCGTTCGCGATCCTCATCGTGCCGATCCTCGACTTCGGCCTCGCCGTCACGCGACGCTTGAGCGCCGGCAAGTCCCCGTTCTCGGCCGACCGGAAGCACCTGCACCACCGGCTGCTCGACATGGGGCACTCGCACTTCCACGCCGTGCTGATCTTCTACGCGTGGACGGCCACGGTCGCCGTCGGCTGTCTGCTGTTCCTCTTCGTGGACTGGTACTGGGTCGTCGTGTTCGTCGCCGTCGGCTTCACGGTGTGCGCCGTCGCCACCTTCGCCCCGCTCGGCCGGAAGCGCGCCGAGTTCGCCGCCCAGGCCGCCACCCGCTCCACCACCGTGGTGGACGCCAGCCTCGACCCGCTCGACCGGGCCGCCAACGACCGCTCGATCCCAGGAGACATCACGTGACCGCACCGAACGCGCTCGACCACGTCCGGCCGGTGTTCCGCCGCATCATCACCTGGGGAGCGATCCTCGCCGTGGGACTCGCCGTGGTCGGGGGAGTCGTCGGACTGCTCGTCGCCGGCGTCCCCGGGCTCGTGGGCGGCCTGCTCGGTGCCGTCCTGAGCGTGGTGTTCCTCGGGCTGACCGCGGTGAGCGTGCTCGTGGCCCTTCGGGTGTCGAAGGGGCAGATGATCTCCGGTGCGTTCTTCGGCATCGTGATGGGCACCTGGCTGCTGAAGTTCATCGTCTTCATCGTCGTGCTGGTGCTGCTGCGGGACCGTGACTGGGTGGACTTCCCGGTGCTCGCGATCGCGATCATCGTCGGCGTCGTCGGCTCGCTCGTGATCGACGTCGTCGCCGTCGCGAAGGCGCGGATCCCGATCGGGGTGTCCCTCCCCGGAGACTCCGCGTCTCCTGAGAAGGACGCACCCCGCAACTGAGAGCCCGGGAAGCCTCTCGCACCTGATAGGCTTCTCGGAGTCCGCGTCCGGAGCAATGCTCGGAGCGGACGAGCCTCCACAACGTCCACCATCGCGTGCCATGCGTGCGCGCGCCGACACAGGAGACAGCGCTGCTATCCCACGCTCTTCCCCTGTCCCTCACCGCTGCGGGTAACACCGTCGCGGCGGGGAGCAGCAAGGCCGCCGAGTTCCATGGTCCGTCGATCAACGAGTTCTTCCCGGATGCGATCTTCTTCGCGGGGACGCCCTTCGAGATCGACCGACTCGTCATCATCCGGTTCGTCGCCGTCGCGGTCCTGCTGCTGATCGGCATCATCGGGACCCGTTCGCTCAAGCTCGTGCCCGGCCGCGGCCAGGCACTCATCGAGTACGCGTTCGACGTCGTCCGCCGGAACACCTTCGACAACCTGGGTGAGAAGGACGGCAAGCGGTTCCTGCCGATCCTCGCGACGATCTTCTTCTCCGTGCTGTTCCTGAACCTCACGGGTCTGATCCCCGGGTTCAACCTGCAGGGCACGAGCCGCATCGCGTACCCGATGATCCTCGCGGTCGTCGCGTACATCGCGTTCATCTACGCGGGCCTCCGCAAGCACCCCGGGACGTTCCTGCGCAACGCGCTGTTCCCGCCCGGGGTCCCGTGGCCGCTCTACATCATCGTGACGCCGATCGAGCTCGTCTCGACCTTCGTGCTCCGCCCGGTGACGCTGACGCTGCGACTCCTGATGAACATGGTCGTCGGCCACCTGCTGCTCGTCCTGTTCTTCGCTGCGACGCAGTTCTTCTTCTTCGACAGCGAAGGCCTGTTCAAGCTCTTCGGCGTCGGGACGCTCGCGTTCGGCATCGCGTTCAGCTTCTTCGAGATCCTGGTCGCGCTGCTGCAGGCCTACGTCTTCATGCTGCTGACCGCGGTGTACATCCAGCTCGCGCTGGCTGACGAGCACTGACCAACGACCTGTACTGACCCCCAATACGGCACGGCATCCGCCGGGCCGCATCTTGAAAGGAAAACACGTGGACGCAACGACCGTTCTCGCGGAAATCTCCGGCAACATCGCGACGGTGGGCTACGGCCTCGCGGCGATCGGCCCGGCCATCGGCGTGGGCATCGTCGTCGGCAAGACGATCGAGTCCGTCGCTCGCCAGCCGGAGCTCCAGGGCCGTCTGACGACCCTCATGTACATCGGTATCGCCTTCACCGAGGCGCTCGCCTTCATCGGCATCGCCACGTACTTCATCTTCACCAACTAAGGCCTCTCGATGCAGAACGCACTCATCATCGCGGCCGAGGAGACGCACAGTCCCCTCGTCCCGCCGCTATACGACATCGTCTGGTCGCTGGTCGCGTTCATCGTCATCCTGCTGGTCTTCTGGCGGGTCATCATCCCGCGGATCACGAAGATGCTCGACGAGCGCACCGAGGCCATCGAGGGTGGCATCAAGAAGGCGGAGGCTGCTCAGGAGCAGGCCGCTGCCGCGCTCGACGAGTACAACAAGCAGCTCGCCGAGGCCCGTGCCGAGGCGTCGCGGATCCGTGAGCAGGCCCGTGCCGACGCGAACGCGATCGGCAACGAGCTGCGCGAGCAGGCGCAGGCCGATGCAGCACGCATCGCCGCGAACGCCCAGGCGCAGATCGAGGCCGAGCGTCAGAGCGCTCTCCAGTCCCTCCGGTCCGAGGTGGGCACCCTTGCCCTCGACCTCGCGTCCGGCGTGATCGGCGAGTCCCTGAAGGACGACGCCAAGTCGAACGCGGTCGTCGACCGCTTCCTCGCTGACCTCGAGGCCTCGCAGGCCGAGAAGACCGGGGAGCACTGAGCATGCGCAGCGCCACCAGAGAAGCACTGGCGTCCACGAGGGCGGTGCTCGCCGACCTCGGCGGTGCAGCCGACCTCGCCGTCGGTGCCGAGATCCTCGCCGCAGGGCGTGCGATCGCCGGTGCGCCGCAGCTGCTCGGTCTGCTGTCCGACCCGACGGCCGACCCGGCCGGCAAGAAGGTCGTCATCGACCGCGTCTTCGCCGGCCAGTCGGCCGCGACGCGTGCGGTCCTGACCGCGGTGGCCGGCTCGCGCTGGTCCTCGCACCAGGACCTCCTCGTCGGCATCGAGGACGCGGGCATCCGCGCCGTCGCCGCCACGGCACCGTCGGGGACCTCGATCGAGGCCGAACTGTTCTCCTTCGAGACCGCCGTCCGTTCGGACGCCGACCTCGAGCTGGCGCTGGGCACCAAGCTCGGCAGCCCGTCGGAGAAGAGCGGACTGGTCGAACGACTGCTCGGTGGCAAGGTCTCGGCGCAGACGATCGCGATCCTGTCGCACCTCGTGCAGCAGCCCCGCGGCCGTCGCATCGGTGAACTGGTCCGCGACGCCTCTCGCATCGTGGCCGACCAGGCGGGCAAGCTCGTCGCGACGGTCATCACCGCTGCACCGCTCTCGGACGGTCAGGCGGCTCGCGTCGCCCGCGGCCTGTCCGAGAAGTACGGCAAGGACATCAGCATCAACCACGTGGTCGACCCCTCGGTCGTCGGCGGGGTCCGGGTGCAGCTCGGCGGCGACGTCATCGACGGCACCGTGTCCACGCGGCTCTCGGAGCTCCGGCTCCAGCTCGCCGGCTAGGCGTACCGTCGAAGCCGCTCCTCCCAAGTCCACAACGGGAACTGCTCAAGTCAGCAGCGTCACCCTCTCGGAGCCGAAGGGCCCCGGAAACCAACAAGGAAAATCCCATGGCAGACATCACCATCAGCCCCGATGAGATCCGTGATGCCCTGAAGGACTTCGTCTCGAACTACGAGCCGACGAAGGCCTCCACGGCCGAGGTCGGGCACGTCATCGACGCCGGCGACGGCATCGCGCACGTCGAGGGCCTCCCCGGCGTCATGGCGAACGAGCTCATCCGCTTCGAGGACGGCACGCTCGGCCTCGCGCAGAACCTCGACGAAGACGAGATCGGCGCCATCGTGCTCGGCGAGTTCGCCGGCGTCGAAGAGGGCCAGGAAGTCACCCGCACGGGCGAGGTCCTCTCCGCCCCCGTGGGCGACGGCTTCCTCGGTCGCGTCGTCGACCCGCTCGGCGCACCGATCGACGGTCTCGGCGAGATCCCGGCCGAGGGTCGTCGTGCCCTCGAGCTCCAGGCTCCCGGCGTCATGTCCCGCAAGTCGGTGCACGAGCCGCTCCAGACCGGCATCAAGGCCATCGACGCGATGATCCCCGTCGGCCGCGGTCAGCGTCAGCTGATCATCGGCGACCGCCAGACCGGCAAGACGGCCATCGCGATCGACACGATCATCAACCAGAAGGCCAACTGGGAGTCGGGCGACGAGAACAAGCAGGTCCGCTGCATCTACGTCGCCATCGGCCAGAAGGGCTCCACGATCGCCTCCGTCAAGGGTGCGCTCGAGGACGCCGGCGCGATGGAGTACACGACCATCGTCGCCGCTCCGGCCTCCGACCCGGCCGGCTTCAAGTACCTCGCCCCCTACACCGGCTCGGCCATCGGCCAGCACTGGATGTACCAGGGCAAGCACGTCCTCATCATCTTCGATGACCTGTCGAAGCAGGCCGAGGCCTACCGTGCGGTGTCGCTCCTCCTGCGTCGTCCGCCGGGCCGCGAGGCCTACCCGGGTGACGTCTTCTACCTGCACTCCCGTCTGCTGGAGCGTTGCGCGAAGCTGTCCGACGAGCTCGGCGCCGGTTCGATGACGGGTCTCCCGATCATCGAGACCAAGGCGAACGACGTCTCGGCGTACATCCCGACCAACGTCATCTCCATCACCGACGGTCAGATCTTCCTGCAGTCGGACCTGTTCAACGCGAACCAGCGTCCGGCCGTCGACGTGGGCATCTCGGTGTCCCGAGTCGGTGGTGACGCGCAGGTCAAGTCGATCAAGAAGGTCTCCGGCACGCTGAAGCTCGAGCTCGCGCAGTACCGATCGCTCGAGGCGTTCGCGATGTTCGCGTCCGACCTCGACCAGGCGTCGCGTCGTCAGCTCGAGCGCGGTGCGCGTCTGACCGAGCTCCTCAAGCAGCCGCAGTACTCGCCGTACCCGGTCGAGGAGCAGGTCGTCTCGATCTGGGCCGGCACGAACGGCAAGCTCGACGAGGTCCCCGTGGCCGACGTCCTGCGCTTCGAGTCCGAGCTGCTCGAGCACCTCCGCCGCAACTCGGAGGTCCTGACCACGCTGCGTGAGACGAACCAGCTGAGCGACGAGACCGTCGCCGAGCTCGGTTCGCAGATCGACGCGTTCAAGAAGGGCTTCCAGACGAGCGACGGCAAGACGCTCGGGTCCGAGCAGTTCGAGGCCGCTTCGGCCGAGGACGTCGACCAGGAGCAGATCGTCAAGGGTCGTCGCTAGATGGCAGCGCAGGTCCGGGTCTACCGACAGCGAATCAAGTCCGCGAAGACCACGAAGAAGGTCACGCGCGCCATGGAGTTGATCTCGGCGTCGCGGATCCAGAAGGCGCAGGCCCGCATGGCCGCGTCGGGTCCGTACTCGCGGGCCGTGACGCGTGCGGTGTCGGCCGTGGCGACGTTCTCGAACGTCGACCACGTCCTCACCACCGAGCCGGAGTCGTCGACGCGGGCAGCTGTCGTGCTGTTCACGTCGGACCGCGGTCTCAACGGCGCGTTCAGCACCAACGTCCTCAAGCAGGGCGAGGAGCTCGCCTCCCTGCTCCGCAGCGAGGGCAAGGACGTCGTGTTCTACCTGGTCGGGCGCAAGTCCGTCGGGTACTTCGCGTTCCGTGAGCGTGCGTCGGAGCAGCAGTGGGTCGGCAACACCGACCAGCCGGAGTTCTCGACGGCGAAGGAGATCGGCGACGCCGTCGTGGCGAAGTTCCTCCAGGACACGGCGGAGGGCGGCGTGGACGAGATCCACATCGTCTTCAACCGCTTCCTGAGCCTCGCCACGCAGGAGCCGCAGGTCGTCCGGCTGCTCCCGCTCGAGGTCGTCGAGGGTGTCGAGGCACCGTCGAACGACGAGCCGCTGCCGCTGTACGAGTTCGAGCCGGATGCGGACGCGGTGCTCGACGCACTGCTCCCGGTCTACATCGAGAGCCGCATCTTCAACGCCATGCTGCAGTCGGCTGCCTCCGAGCACGCCGCCCGTCAGAAGGCGATGAAGGCGGCGAGCGACAACGCCGACTCGCTCATCCGCGACTTCACGCGTCTCGCGAACAACGCCCGACAGGCCGAGATCACCCAGCAGATCTCCGAGATCGTCGGCGGCGCCGACGCCCTCTCGTCGAAGAAGAAGTAGTCCGCGTCGTTCGCGGACAGTTACCCACCCTCAGGAAGGCACCAGCCATGACCGACACCGCAACCACCGCGGTCGAGACGTCGTCGGCGCCCGGTGTCGGCCGGATCGCCCGTGTCACGGGCCCCGTCGTCGACATCGAGTTCCCGCACGACGCCATCCCCGAGATGTACAACCTCCTGTTCACGACCATCACCATCGGTGACTCGTCGCAGGAGATCGGCCTCGAGGTCGCGCAGCACCTCGGCGACGACCTCGTCCGCGCCATCTCCCTGAAGCCGACCGACGGTCTGGTCCGTGGCCAGGAGGTCCGTGACTCGGGCGCTCCGATCTCGGTCCCCGTCGGCGACGTCACCAAGGGCAAGGTCTTCGACGTGCTGGGCAACGTGCTCAACACCGACGAGAAGCTCGAGATCACCGAGCGCTGGCCGATCCACCGCAAGGCGCCGGCCTTCGACCAGCTCGAGTCGAAGACCTCCATGTTCGAGACCGGCATCAAGTCGATCGACCTCCTCACGCCGTACGTGCAGGGTGGCAAGATCGGCCTCTTCGGTGGTGCGGGCGTCGGCAAGACGGTCCTCATCCAGGAGATGATCCAGCGCGTCGCGCAGGACCACGGTGGTGTGTCGGTGTTCGCCGGTGTCGGCGAGCGCACCCGTGAGGGCAACGACCTCATCGGCGAGATGGAAGAGGCGGGCGTCTTCGACAAGACCGCCCTCGTGTTCGGCCAGATGGACGAGCCGCCGGGAACGCGTCTGCGCGTGGCCCTGTCGGCGCTGACGATGGCGGAGTACTTCCGCGATGTCCAGAAGCAGGACGTGCTCCTCTTCATCGACAACATCTTCCGCTTCACGCAGGCAGGTTCCGAGGTCTCCACGCTGCTCGGTCGCATGCCGTCCGCGGTGGGCTACCAGCCCAACCTCGCCGACGAGATGGGTGTGCTCCAGGAGCGCATCACCTCGACGCGTGGTCACTCGATCACCTCGCTGCAGGCGATCTACGTGCCGGCCGACGACTACACCGACCCGGCTCCGGCGACCACGTTCGCGCACCTCGACGCCACGACCGAGCTCTCCCGTGAGATCGCGTCGCAGGGTCTGTACCCGGCCATCGACCCGCTGACCTCCACGTCGCGGATCATGGACCCCCGGTACCTGGGCGCCGACCACTACGAGACGGCGACGCGCGTCAAGCAGATCCTCCAGAAGAACAAGGAACTGCAGGAGATCATCGCCATCCTCGGTGTCGACGAGCTCTCCGAAGAGGACAAGATCACGGTCGAGCGCGCTCGTCGTATCCAGCAGTTCCTCTCGCAGAACACCTACATGGCCAAGAAGTTCACGGGTGTCGAGGGTTCGACGGTCCCGCTCAAGGACACGATCGAGTCCTTCCGCGCGATCGCCGACGGCGAGTTCGACCACGTGGCCGTGCAGGCCTTCTTCAACGTCGGTGGCATCAACGACGTCGAAGAGAAGTGGGCGCAGATCCAGAAGGAGAACCGCTGACATGGCGGCACTCACCGTGAGCGTCGTCTCGGCCGACCGCGAGGTCTGGTCGGGAGACGCCACCATGGTCGTCGCTCGCACGACGGAGGGCCAGATCGGTATCCTCGCGGGACACGAGCCGCTGCTCGCGACCCTCGCACAGGGTCAGGTCCGCATCACCCGAGCCGACGGCTCGACGGTGGCGGCGGACGCCGAGGACGGCTTCCTGTCGGTCGAGCACGACACGGTCACGATCGTGGCGCGGCAAGCCGCGCTGGCGTCCTGACCGGACTGACCGTCCTCCTCCCGCCTTCGGAGACGAAGCGGGAGGGTGGGGACACGGACCGCACGCTCGACCTGCGTGCGCTGTCGTTCCCGGAACTGGCTGCAGAACGGGCCGCGGTGATCACCGCGGCCCGTTCCGTCAGTTCTGAGGAGTCCTCTGCCCGGACGGCGTTGAAGCTCGGCCCGAAGTCGATCGAGGAGCGGTTCCGCAACCTCGCACTCGACACCTCGGGCACGATGCCGGCGATCGACCGGTACACCGGGGTGCTCTACGACCCGCTCGGGGCGCTCGACGCGGACGCCGTGACCCGTGCGTGGTGGTTCGACCACGTCGTGGTGCAGTCTGCGATGTTCGGCCCCCTCGGCGGTGGTGACCCGATCCCGGCCTACCGGCTCTCGCACGACTCGCGGCTCGGCAGCATCCGTCTGGCCTCGCACTGGCCGGGGGTCTCGGCGCGCGTGATCGCTGAGCGCACCGAAGGTGGCCTCGTGCTGGATCTCCGGTCCGAGGGGTACCGGCAGCTCGGTCCGGTGTCCCATGCCGTCGCGCCGCGCGTGGTGAGCGTGGACGGCACCGGGCGCCGGAAGGCCCTGAACCACTGGAACAAGACCGCGAAGGGCCGCCTGGTGGCGTTGCTCGGCCGTTCCGGTGCAGCGGTTTCGTCGATGGCGGAGCTCGTCGACTGGGCGTCCGAGCACGGCGTGGTCTTCGAACAGCATGCAGGAGGGTGGGACCTCGTGGCCGAGAGCCTCGAACCCGCCTCGGTCTGACGCCCGCCGACTCGTTCCTCCACAGATCGGGTGGGGCGGGTCGCCTTCCACAGACGGCCGCCGCGGGCCTGCCTGGAGGCGCGGTGTGCGTTTCGATGTCGACATGATCCCCCTGACGACACGAACCCTCGACGAAGCCGCTGTGCGCTACCCGCGTGAGATCGCAGCAGCGGTCACACTCCCGGCAGCGTGCGCGGCGCTCGTCGCGCCCGGCGCGGGGCCGCTGCCGCGCACCGCCGCGATCGCGGTGCTGACCGCCTGCGGGGCGCTCGCGCCCCGCTTCGCGCTGATCGACTTCCTCGCGGCGCGGGATGAACCCGAGCCGCGTGGCATCGTCGCGTTCAACCCCTTCCACGACGAGACGCCGCCGGCGCTGCGTGGCTGGGGGCCGGAGCCGGACCGCGCCCGGGTGCGGATCGCAGGAGACCGGTGCGCGGAAGCCTGGCAGCGGTGGCGGACCGAGGACCCGTCGGCGGACACCGCGACGGGCGCAGCCGGTGCCCTTGCGATCGCCTCGTGGTGCTCGTGGGCACTCGGGTCGACCGCTCGTGCGCAGACCCGCGCGCAGCACGCGCTCGACACCTGTGCGAGCGACCCGCTCGCGGCGGTCGTCCTGCGCTCGGTCCGAGCCGGGAGCGGGCCGGTGTGGGAGCGCCGATGACGACCGGGGGACAGGATCGTCTACGGTGGTGTGCGACCACGCTTGGAGGGCTCGGTTGCGCGACGACGACATCGACGACACCGTCATCCGGCGACCGCGGGTGCAGCCCTCCGGCGACCGGGTGGGCGACGCCCTCGACGACACGGTCATCCGCGCCGTCCCGACGGTCCCCGGCCGGCCGGACATCGGTGCGGACGACGACACCGTGATCCGCCCGGTCGCCGCGCCGCGCCCGACCGACGACGCGCTCGACGACACGGTCGTGCGCGCGCCGACGCGACCGGACGACGGCGTGACCGCGTCCGTCGGAGCCGAGCCGCGCCTCCAGGCCGACCCAGCCGCACCGCAGACCAGGGTGCCCTCGATCCGGATCGGTGACCGCGTGCTCCGCCTCGACCGCCCCGTGATCGTCGGGCGGCGACCCACGCTGCCGCGGATCCTGCGCGGCGCGACCCCGGAACTCGTGACGGTGCCGTCGGCGGCCGGTCAGGTGTCCTCCTCGCACGTGCTCGTGCACGCCGAGGGGGAGGCGACGGTCGTCGACGACCTCCGGTCGACCAACGGGACGGTGGTGCGACCAGCCGGCGCAGCGCCGTTCCGGATGCCGTCCGGTGCCTCGAACGTCGTCCTGACGGGTACGGTTGTCGAGATCGGTGACGGCAACGTCATCGAGGTCCTCTCGCCGTACCACCGGGTCGCACCGACGGCGGGGGACCTCCCGCCACTTCCCACGTGGCCGTCCGATCCACCAGCCGGCACGCCCCGAACCCCCAGAGAGCGATCCTGAAACGTGACCGAACTCGGCCGAGCAGCGACTGCGCACGCCATCGACGTCCCCGGTGCCGACGGTGCCACACTGACGCTGTCGTGGGGAGCGGCGACCGACGTCGGCCGCCGTCGCGACCACAACGAGGACAGCTACATCGTGGGGGCGCCGTTCTTCGTCGTCGCCGACGGGATGGGCGGTCACCTCGCGGGCGACCGTGCCAGCGATGCCGTCGTCCGTCGCCTCGAGCAGGCGACCGAGAGCGACTTCTCGTCGCGGCAGGCCATCCAGCGGGCGCTGCTGCTCGCCACGGCCGACATCGAGCGTGCCGCCGGCGGCAACGCGATCGGCGCGGGGACCACCGTCACGGGGATCGCCCTCGTCGCGTCCCACGGTCAGCCGGCCGCCCTCGTCTTCAACGTCGGCGACTCGCGGACGTACCGGATCGAGGACGGCGTGCTCCGTCGCGTGACGGTCGACCACTCGGTCGTGCAGGAGATGGTGGACGCCGGGCTGCTGCGGGCGGAGGACGCCGAACGCCACCCCGACAGCAACGTCATCACGCGTGCCGTGGGCTTCGGCGAGCCGCCGGAGCCGGACTGGTGGACGCTGCCGCTGCGTGCCGGCGACCGCTACATCGTCTGCTCGGACGGTCTGACCAAGGAGCTCGGTGACGGCGGGATCGGTCGCATCGCCGCGCGCGAGCCGAGTGCCCAGGGCCTGGCCGAACGCCTGGTGGGCGACGCGGTGGTCGCCGGCGGCCGGGACAACGTGACGGTCGTCGTCGTGCAGGTCGACGACGCACCGGACGACGGTGACGTGGAAGACACGCTGCCGCGCCACTGAGGGTGACCCCCCGAACTGGGGGAGTGCCGACCCGCTGCCCGATGCGGTGTGCGGAATGTCGGTCACCCACGGTTCGTACAATGGCAGGGCCGTGACGAGAGAGCTGGCCGCTCGGCCGGGGAGGAGGGCACGATGGCGAGACGCCTGCCGTCCACGCCACCCGTGATCCCCGGGTTCAGCCCCGTGCACGTCCTCGGGTCGGGCGGGTTCGCCGACGTGTTCCTGTACGAACAGGACATGCCGCGACGCCAGGTCGCCGTGAAGGTGCTCCTCGACGAGGTCGTCGACGACCGCGTCCGCCAGATGTTCCAGGCCGAGGCGAACCTGATGGCCCGCCTCAGCACGCACCCGTCGATCCTCACGGTGTTCCAGGCGAGCGTGGCGTCCGACGGGCGTCCGTACCTGGTCATGGAACTGTGCTCGTCGTCGCTCAGCGAGCGGTACCGCCGCGAGCCGATCCCGGTGTCCGAGGTGCTGTCGATCGGCATCCGCATCGGGTCCGCACTCGAGACGGCGCACCGCGAGGGCGTGCTCCACCGCGACATCAAGCCGTCGAACATCCTGCTGACGGCGTACGGTAACCCCGTCCTGTCCGACTTCGGCATCGCCGCGACGATCGGCGGCACGGACCCCGACGAGCCCGTCGGCATGTCCATCCCGTGGTCGGCGCCCGAGGTGCTCATCGACGAGTCCCGCGGCACCATCCAGTCCGAGGTGTACTCGCTGGCGGCAACGGTGTTCTCGCTGCTCGCCGGCCGCAGCCCCTTCGAGGTGCGCGGTGGCAAGAACGGCGCCGCCGACCTGATGAGCCGCATCGACAAGGGTGGCGTGAAGGCGACGGGGCGTACCGACGTCCCGCCGTCGCTCGAGCGCCTGCTCGCCGCGGCCATGTCGCGCAGGGTCGCCGGTCGACCGTCGACCGTGATGGAACTCGTCCGCGGGTTCCAGCAGGTCGAAGCCGAGCTCGGCATCCCCCAGACCGCGGCCGACGTCGCGGTCGAGGCGTGGGCCGTCGCGACCCCGACGCCGGACGGCGACCGCACGATGATCCGGGAGCTCCAGCCGCCGACGCGTGTGGGGGCTCGGCGCCGGACCCGCAAGGCCGTCCAGGGCGGATCGTCGGCTGCTGCGTCGCAGAGCGTCGGCACCGTGCACCGCACCGGTTCCGTCACCCGCGCCCGACGTCGGTCCCGTTCCACCCTGGTATGGGCGACGTGCCTCGCGGTGGTCGTCGTCGCGGCGCTGGCCATCGCCACCGTGGTGGTCGTCGGACGCCTGGGCAGCGGAGCCATCCCCGTCGTGTCGGACGTCCAGGCGGCATCGACCGCGTCCTCCGTCACGTTCACCTGGGACGACCCGGGGCTCCGCAACGGCGACACGTACGTCATCTCGTCGAACGGCGCAGCCAGCCAGCAGACCGGCGCCCGTTTCGTCGTCTCCGGGAAGAAGGGCGACGAGGAGTGCATCGCCGTCGCGGTCAACCGGGACGGCAAGACCGGCGTGGCCAGCGCCCAGAAGTGCGCCACGATCGGGAGCGCCGGGTGATCCGCGCGCTCCTCGCCAAGCACCGTTCGGCCGCGGTGACCGTCGCTGCGTCCATCGTCGTCGGCGCGGTCGTCGCGACCGCCGCCGTCGCCTCCACCGGGTACCACACCCAGCGCGTCGACCTCGGTGACGGCACCGTCTGGGTGCCGTCGGCCGAGTACGGCGCGGTCGGCCGCGCCAACACCGGCGTCCTGCAGCTGAACACCGCGGTCGAGACCGCGAGCGACAGCCTCTCCGTCCTGCAGCGCGGCTCCACCGTGTACAGCGTCGACGCCACGAAGGGGACCGTGGCGAAGGTCGACGTCGCCGACGCAACCGTCGCCGACCCGGTGACCCTGCCCGCCGGTTCGCCGCAGGTGTTCTTCGCGGGCTCCACAGCGGTCATCGGCAACGGCGACACCGGGGAGCTGTGGGCGACGCCGGCGAAGGACCTCGGCGAGTTCGACGCGTCGACGAAGGCGGACCTCACACTCGGCGCCGACGCGGTCTTCGACGCCTCCGACGAGCACGTCGCGGTCTACTCCCCGAAGACCGGGACGGCGTCGCTCGTCGACGTCGGCACGACCCTGACGGTGGCCGAGCGCTGGACCGTCAAGATGGACCGCGCCGACGACTTCCAGGTCGCGTCGTTCGGGGACCACGTCGCGGTGCTCGACCGGACCTCGGGCGAAGTGTCCGTCGACGGTGACACGGTGGACCTCGGCGACCGCGTCGGGACGTCCCCCTCGCTCCAGCGGTCCACGGACGACGGCTCCGAGGTCGTCGTCGCGGGGACAGCGGGGCTCGTCCGCGTCTCCGCGTCGGGCAACGTCGACGCGACCGCCCTCAGGGTGTCCGGTCGGGCGGCCCGGCCGACCGTCGTCGGGTCCTGCACCTACGCCGCGTGGGCAGGCGGGCAGGCGATCGACACCTGCCGTGGCAGCGCGCTCCAGCGGTTGGCCAGCACGGCGGGCACGAGCGACCTCCAGATCCTGCACAACGGCGAGACGGTCGTCGCGAACGACCCGCAGAGCGGTCGCTCGTGGGCGATCGACCGCAGCGGTCAGTTGATCGACAACTGGTCCGACCTCATCAAGAAGGACGACGATCAGCAGCAGGAGCAGGTTTCCGACGACGACCCGGAGGTCGAGAAGGACCAGAAGCCGCCGGTCGCGGTCGACGACGACCTGGGCGCTCGTCCGGGACGCACCACGAGCCTCCCGGTCCTGCTGAACGACTACGACCCGAACGGCGACCCGATCGTCATCAGCGAGGTCGGCACGGTCGACGACGCCGTCGGTGACGTCGCGATCGTCGGCGACGGTCAACGCCTGCAGATCACGCTGGCGGCACGCGCCAGCGGCACGGTGTCGTTCCCGTACACGATCACGGACGGCAACGGCGGTTCGGACACGGCGACCGTGAAGGTCACCGTCCGTCCCGACTCGGCCAACGACCCGCCGAGGCAGGCGCGGGACACGTCGGCGGACGTGGTGCAGAACGGCCACGTCGTCACGAACGTGCTCGGCGACTGGGTGGACCCCGACGGGGACCCCGTGTACCTGAAGTCGGCGACGGCGTCCGACGGCGACCGGGTGTCGACCACGCCGGACGGCCTCCTCGACTACCGCAACGCCAGTGGCCGGACGGGCGACCGCGCCGTGCAGCTCGTCGTCAGCGACGGTCGTGCCGACGGCCGCGGCTCGGTCACGGTCCACGTCGCGAAGCAGGGGAGCGTGCCCCTTTACGCCGATCCCTTCCCGGTGCAGGGGTACGCCGGCAAGGCCTTCAGCGTCGACCCGCTCGACCACGTGCGCGGCGGCAACGGCACCGTCACGTTGACGAGCGTCTCCTCGGCCTCGGGGCTGACCGTCACGCCGAGCTACGACGCCGGGACCTTCCGCGTGCTCGGGGCCAGCGCCGGCGACCACCAGCTCGAGTACACCGTCACGGACGGCACGAAGACGACCAGCGGCGTCGTGCGGATCACGATCCTCGCGCCACCGGACGCGTCGACCGCGCCGATCACGACACCGAAGACCGTGTTCGTCAACACCCTGTCCACGAAGGACACGGACGTCACCGCGACGGACATCGACCCCGCTGGCGGCGTGCTCCTGGTTACCGCGCTGACCGGGCCGGAGCGGGGGTCCGGCGTGCAGGCGAGTATCCTCGACCAGCACACCGTCCGCGTCACGCTGACCGCGCCGCTCGACGGACCCGTGTCGTTCGGGTACACCGAGACCAACGGGCTCGCCTCGGCGACCGGGACGATCACCGTCGTCGAGATCCCGAAGCCGGACCGCATCCAGCCGCCGGTCGCCCAGCCCGACACCGCGACCGTGCGGGTCGGCGACGTCGCCAACATCGACGTGCTCGCGAACGACACCCAGCCCGAGGGCGAACCGCTCACACTCCAGCCCGAGCTCGTGCAGAACGTCCCGGGCGACGGCGGGCTGCTCTTCGCATCGGGCGACCACCTCCGCTACCTCGCGCCGAACACGCCGGGCAGCTACACGGCCGTGTACCGCGTCGCCGGACCGGACGGGCAGTACGCCGACGCGACCGTCTCCATCTCCGTGCGGGAGCAGGACGCAGCGACGAACAACCCGCCCGTCCTGCAGACCGTCACCGCGCGCGTCGTCGCCGGGCAGTCGGTCCGGGTGTCGATCCCCCTGAACGGCATCGACCCCGACGGCGACTCGGTGCAGCTCGTCGGCGTCGCGTCCAACCCGGACAAGGGCTCGGTGAGCGACGTGGCGTCCGACTCCCTGACCTACGAGGCCGGCGACTACTCGGCCGGGACCGACGAGTTCACCTACACGGTCGTCGACGCCCTCGGCGCCCGCGCCACCGGCACCGTGCGCGTCGGGATCGCCCCGCGTGCCGAACAGGCGTCGAACCCCGTCGCCGAGGCCGACCACGTCACCATCCGACCCGGCGGCTCCGTCACCGTCCGCGTCCTGCAGAACGACTCCGACCCCGAGGGCGGTCAGCTGACCGTCACCGCGGCGGAGCCCACGGCGGAGGACGTCACGGCGAAGGTCCTGCAGAAGCAGCAGATCCGAGTCACCCCGCCCAAGACCGCCAAGAACGGTGACTACGCCGTCCTGTACACGGTCGCGAACGAGAACGGCGGAGCCAGCACCGCGTTCCTCACCGTCACCGTCGACCCGGACGCACAACCACTGCGCCCGGAGGTCGACGACACGACGCTCGACCTGCAGGACATCCTGCACCGGCAGAGCGTCACCGTCGACGTGCTCGACAACGTGTTCTTCGCCGAGGGCACCACGGCCGACCTGCAGGTCGGTGTCGTGGACGGCTACGGCGACACCGCGCGCACCACCGACGACCAGCGGATCGTCGTCCGCCTGACCGACGACTCGCAGGTGATCCCGTTCTCGGTCGCTCGGATCGACCACCCGGACATCGTGTCCTACGGCTTCATCCACGTGCCCGGTTTCGACGACGCGCTGCCCCAGGTCAACCGGACGGCCGGCGCGATCACCGTCAAGAGCGAGGCCACCGTCCGGATCCCGCTGTCGAAGTACGTGGTGACGGCGAACGGCCAGACGGCGAAGATCACGGACGACGGCACCGTGAAGGCGACGCACGCCAACGGGCAGGACCTCGTCGTCGATTCGTCGAACCTGCAGTTCACCTCGTCGAAGCTCTACTACGGCAACGCCTCGATCTCGTTCGAGGTCACCGACGGATCGAACGCGAACGGCGGGAAGGGTCGCGTCGCGACGCTCGTGCTGCCGATCAAGGTGACGCCCCGGTCGAACCAGCCGCCCGCGTTCACCGGCTCCGCGGTGGACATGCAGCCGGGGGAGTCGCGCACGATCGACCTCACCAAGCTCACCGACTACCCGTACCCGAAGGACCTGCCGGAGCTCCGCTACTCGGTCGTCAGCAAGCCCTCGGACGGCACGACCGCCACGATCTCCGGGCAGAAGCTGACCGTCAAGGTCGCCGACACCGCGAAGAAGAACACCACGGCCGCCATCGGCATCGGCGTCGCCGACGACGCGAACCAGGGCCGGAGCGGCGTCGTGAACGTCGACGTGGTCGCGTCCACCCGACCGCTCGTCCAACCCGGTGCCGACAAGTCGGTCACGAAGCGCGGCGAGACGACGACCATCGACGTGCTCGCCAACGACCAGCCGACGAACCCGTTCCCCGAGCAGCGACTGCGCGTCGTGAACATCCGTGGGCTCTCCGGCGGGCTGCCCGGCGGCGTGACGGTCACCCCGAGCGCGGACAAGTCCCGTCTGCAGGTGAGCGTGTCCGCGAACGCCAAGCCCGTCGACACGCACCTGCAGTACCAGGTCGCCGACGCCACCGACGATCCGGACCGGTACGTGTGGGGCGACGTGACGATCTCGGTGCAGGACGTCCCGGACGCACCCGGTGCCCCGACCCGCACCGGGTCGTACGAGGGCGGTCAGGCCACGCTGACCTGGTCGACCCCGCAGGCGAACAACTCGCCCATCACGGGGTACCGACTGCAGGGCACGAACGGCGTCGCGAAGGACTGCGGCACCGCGACGGTCTGCACCATCACCGGCCTCGACCCGAAGTCGTCGTACCAGTTCTCGGTGGTCGCGAAGAACGCGATCGGTGACTCCGCGGCCTCGCCGAACTCGGCACCGATCAGTGCCGACTTCGTCCCGGCGCCGCCGACCGGGATCACCGTCTCGCCGAGCAAGAGCACCCCGAACCAGCTCGACGTGAGCTGGAACCGGGTCGGTGCGCCGAACAACGGCACGGCGGTCGACAACTACGTCGTGTCGATCGAGGGTCCGGGGCTGTCCACCTCGAAGAACACCGGGACGGCCACGAGCACGTCCTTCACCGGCGCCCAGAGTGCGGCGCAGTACACGGTGACCGTGTCGGCCCGCAACGGTGCGGACCGCAACGGCACGGTGGTGCAGTGGAACTCCGGCACCGGCACCGGAACCGCTGTCGGCAGCCCGGCCACACCTCGCCTGAGCGCCAACGGGAACCGACAGGGCTCCCGGACCGCCGTCGCGTTGAGCGCGAGCGAGTCTGACTGGGGTGGCGGGAACCCGAGCTGGCGGATCGCGAAGTACTCCGCCGGCACGCCGATCCCGTCGGGCTGCTCGACCTCCGGCGCCGAGTACGTGTGGACCGACTCGACTGCCTCGGACACGATCACCAGCCAGTACCGGTACGTCGCACTCGCCGACAACGGGCTGTTCTGCACGGCGTCGCAGCCCGCGAGCGTCGAGGGCTACCAGACGCCGGACGCCCCGACCGGCACGGTCACGGTCGATGCCGACCCGGGCAACCGACAGAACTACGTCGTGAACCTGCGCGCCGACGGTTCCACCTCGTACCTGTACTACTCGGTGAACGGTGGATCGTCTGTGCGGTTCAGCGGTTCCACCTCGATCGGTGCTGGTGCTGGCTTCGGCATCGTGTCCAGGGTCGTGTTCACGTCCTGCGCTGTCGACGGCGACTACTGCGCATCGAGCGCGGAAGCAAAGGGGACCGCCTACACGACGCGCGCGAGCGTCACTGGCGCTGTCGTCGGGCAGGCGCCCGTCATCAACGCGCCGGACAACAACGGAAACTTGCAGCCAAGTTCCTACAAGATCACGTACTGCACGAATGGGCTGTTCGGGTCTTGCACGGACACGAACCCGACGACATCGAAACCGTGGACTACAAGCGATGCTGTGCCGAGTGGGTACGACACGATCAAGGTCCAGGCCACGGTGAACGACAGTCAGGACCCGGACGGTGCAGTGCGCTCGATCGATCCGGCGAACGACAACTGACCATCCCCGAGAACGAGGAACGACACCGCATGAGCATGACCCCGGAGCAGGCCACCTGGTTCGCCGACGTCGCAGGCCGCATCGTGACCAACGTCGAGCAGGTGCTCCTCGGGAAGACGTTCGTGATCCGCCTGGCGGTCACGGCGATGCTCAGCGAGGGCCACCTCCTCCTCGAGGACGTCCCCGGCACGGGCAAGACGAGCCTGGCCCGGGCGATGGCGCAGAGCGTGCAGGGTTCGACGAACCGCATCCAGTTCACGCCGGACCTGCTGCCGGGCGACATCACCGGCATCAGCGTCTACGACCAGAAGACGCAGGAGTTCGACTTCCACCGCGGTCCGGTCTTCTCGAACATCGTGCTGGCCGACGAGATCAACCGCGCGAGCCCGAAGACCCAGTCCGCGCTGCTCGAGGCGATGGAGGAGTCCGCGGTCACGGTCGACGGCGTGAACCACAAGCTCGCCGCCCCGTTCATGGTCATCGCGACGCAGAACCCCGTCGAGCAGGCGGGAACGTACCGCCTGCCGGAAGCGCAGCTCGACCGCTTCCTGATGAAGGCGTCGATCGGCTACCCGGACCACGCCGCGACGGTGAAGATCCTCGAGACGTCCTCCGCGCCGTCGAGCTCGGTGCCCCTCGCGAGCGTCGTGCCGGCCGCGACGATCACCGAGATGGCGACGCTCGCCCGGTCCGTGCACGTGGATCCGGTGATCGCCGACTACGTCGCGCGCCTGGTCGACGCCACGCGTTCGGCGAGCGAGGTCCGCCTCGGCGTCAGCGTGCGTGGTGCGATGGGCCTGATGCGCGCGTCGCGGGTGTTCGCTGCGCTCAACGCGCGGCACTACGTCACGCCCGACGACGTGAAGGCGCTGGCCGTGCCGGTCCTGGCGCACCGTCTGGTCCTCGACGCCGAGGCCGAGTTCGACGGCGTCAGCGCCACGAGCGTCATCGCGCAGCTGCTCGTCGAGACGCCGCCTCCGGCGGACCGGGCCGCGTCGTGACCGACCGCCGGCCCGTCTCCACGCGGTCGCGCCGCCCGTCCTCGACGCGGTCGCGCCGCGGGACGACGGCGTACGAGCGCACGGGGACGGTCGCCGGCCTCACGAACGTCCGCACACGGCTGGTCGGGGACCGTGAGGGCGTGGCAGCGGATGCTGTCGTCGGTCTCGCCAGGGCCTGGTCGACGGCCTGGAGGCTCGTCAAGCGTGGGTGGGCAGAGGTCTCGGCCGTGGTCACCGGCTTGGGATGGACGGTGGCGGCACTCACGCTGGTCGCGTTCGTGCTCGGGTACCGGTTCGGACTGCGCGAGGTCGTCGTGGTCGGTTTCGCGGGTGCGGTCCTGGTGGTCGTCGCCGTGATCGCGCTGATCGGTCGGTCGCGTCTGGTGATCCGGATGCGGTTGCCGCAGCACCGGGTGGCGGTGGGGGACCCGGCTGGCGTCGTGGTCACGGCCGAGAACCCGGTCCGGCTGCCGTCGGTCCCGATCACCGTGGAGGTCCCCGTGGGCGCGGGTCTGGTCGACGTGGCGATCCCGTCGATCGGCTCCCGTGGGACCTTCGAGCAGGAGGTCCCGGTGCCGACGGTCCGGCGCGGTGTGCTCGACGTGGGTCCGGTGACCGGTGTCCGTGCGGACCCCGTCGGCCTGGTGCGCCGCGAGATCGTGTGGACCGCACGGGAGCAGGTCATCGTGCACCCGCGGACCATCGCGATCCCGTCCACGAGCACCGGACTCGTGCGGGACCTGGAGGGCCAGGCCACGACGGACCTCTCACCCTCGGACATCGCCTTCCACGCGATCCGCGAGTACATGCCCGGCGACGACCCGCGCACGATCCACTGGAAGTCGACGGCGAAGTCGGGCGCGCTGATGGTCCGCCAGTTCGAGGACACCCGGCGGTCGCACCTCGTGGTCGCGTTGGGTCTCTCGCGCGCCGAGTTCGCCGACGACGAGGAGTTCGAGCTCGCGGTCAGCGCAGCGGCGTCCCTCGGCACCCGGGCGATCCGGGACGGCCGGGAGGTCTCCGTCGTCGTCTCCGAGCGCACGCCCGAGTTCGCGAAGCGCGCGGTGTACGCCGTCCGTTCGTTGCCCACCGTCACCCCGACGCGACTGCTGGACGACTTCGCGTCGGTCGGTCTCGCGGACGCCTGCCTGCCGGTCGCCGAGGTGTCCCGCATCGTCGGCAACGACACCGCGGGCATCTCGGTCGCGTTCCTCGTGGTCGGGTCCACCGTCGAGCTGCCCGCACTGCGGCTGGCGGCGACACGGTTCCCCGTCGGGGTCGAGGTCGTCGCAGTGATCTGCGAACCCGAGGCGCAGCCCCGGTTCCTCCGCGTCGCCGGACTCACCGTCATGACGATCGGCTACCTGGACGACCTGCGCCACGCACTGCACCGATCGGCGGCGGCCGCATGAGCGTCGCAGCGTCCCCCGACACCCGGGCCCGGAAGACGGTCCGCCGCGACGCCCGCCGGCTCGCACCGTCACGGCTGGTGGGCGGGACCCTCGCGACCTGGTTGCTGCTCGCCGTGGCGAGCGTGGCCTGGTGGCCGGTCTACCGCGACGACTCGATGATCGTCGCCGCCGTGACCGCGGTGGTCTTCGGCACCCTCGTCGCCCTCGTCGGTACCGTCTTCCGGCTCCCGACCGCGGTCGTCGCCGTGGCGACAGTCGCGGTGTTCGCCCTGGCCGGAGTCCCCGCTGCCGTCCCCGGCCAGGCCAACGGGGTCCTGCCGACCGGGCAGGGCCTGGTCGACCTGTTCGCCGGCGTCGCCCTCGGCTGGAAGCGGTTGGTGACCATCAGCCTGCCGGTCGGGTCCTACGAGGCGCTGCTCGTGCCGTTCTTCGTGACGTTGCTCGTCGCGACGGTGACGGCCGTGAGCGTGGCGACCCGTGCCTCCAGGCAGGAACTGGCCAGCATCCCGGCGCTGGTGCTCTTCGCGGCCGGTGTCGTGGTCGGGCCGAGCCGGCTGGACACGTCGATCGTGACCGCCGTCGTGCTCACGGGGATCGCGCTCGTGTGGGCGCTGACCGTGCGGCACGCGCGGCGGGCGGTCGCTGTGGCGACCACCATCGGTGCCCGGGTGCCCCTCGTGCGCTCGGTCCTGCGACCCGCCCTCGTCGGGACCGGGACCATCGTCGCCGCGGCCGTCGTCGCGACCGGGCTCGGGCTCGTCGCACCGCCATCGGCCGGGAGGACCGTCGCCCGGACCGACGTGGTGAAGCCGTTCGACCCGCGGGACTACGTCAGTCCGCTGAGCGGGTTCCGCGCGTACGAGGAGCAGACGGAGGCGCAGACGGCGCAGTTGCGCGTGACCGGGCTGCCGGCGAACGGGTTCGTGCGGATCGCGACCCTCGACACGTACGACGGGGTGGTGTACCGGGTCGGTGGTGCCGACGGTTCGACCGCGTCCGGGACGTTCGAGCGGGTACCGACGTCGGTCGACGTCCGCGGGGTGCAGGGCAGCACCGTCCGCGTCGGCGTGACCGTCGACGGGTACAGCGGCGTGTGGCTCCCCACCGTCGGGGACCTCGAACGGTTGGAGTTCACCGGGTCGGGCGCAGAGAAGGAGCGCGGCGCGTTCTTCTACAACGGTTCCACGGGGACCGGCGCGGTCGTGGGAGGGATCGGCGACGGGACGCGGTACGACCTGACGGCGGTGGTGCCCGACCAGCCGACCGACGACCAGCTCGCCTCCGCACGACCGGGCACTGCGTCCGTCCCGACACCGCGCTCGGTGCCCGACGCGGTCCGCGACACCGTGGACGCGTCCACGGCCGACGCGGAGACCGACGGCGCGAAGCTCGTCGCGATGGTGCAGGACCTCAAGCGGAACGGGTACGTCAGCCACGGTGTCGGCGACGACCGCGCGAGTCGCTCCGGCCACGGAGCGGACCGGATCCAGGAACTCCTCACATCGCCGTTGATGATCGGCGACCAGGAGCAGTACGCGGCGGCCGCTGCCCTGATGGCGAACCAGATCGGGTTCCCGGCACGGGTGGTGATGGGGTTCTCTGCCGGCGGTGACGCGGGCGGGAACGCTGCCGCGGGGACGACCTCGGGCGGGACGACGACCTTCCGCGGCTCGGACGTCACCGCGCGGGTGGAGGTCGACACGGCGCAGTGGGGGTGGGTCATGATCGACCCGAACCCGACCGTGCGCGACATCCCGGACGAGCAGCAGCAGACACCGCAGCCGGTCACCCGGCCGGAGACCGTCGTCCCGCCGCCCCCGGCCGAACAGCAGGACCAGTCGCAGCAGGCGCCGCCGCAGAGTGACCGCAACACGCCGCCCGTCCAGCCGCTCTGGCTGCAGATCCTGCTCGCCGCCCTGCCGTGGGTGCTCGCCACGCTCGGCTTCGTCGCGCTGGTGCTGCTGCCGTTCGGCGTCATCGTGCTCCTCAAGCGGATCCGCCGTCGGCGACGACGCCGGGCTCCGACCCCACGAGCACGGATCGTCGGCGCATGGGACGAGTACCGCGACGCACTCGTGGACCGCGGGCACGACGTCGAGCGTTCCGCGACCCGGCGCGAGGCGGTCGTCGGCGCACCGGGCGACGGCGGTACGGGTCTGGCCGCGCTCGCTGACCGGTCCGTGTTCGGCCCGAACGACGCCGACGTCACCGCGGCCGACCGGATGTGGTCCGCCGCGGACGACGCGATCGCGAGCCTGCGGGCCGGCCGGACGCGCAAGGAGCGCATCCGCGCGGCGGTGTCGCTCAGGTCCCTGCGGATCGCCGACGCCTCGAGATCGGCCGGGGCCTCCGTGGCATCGGTCGTCGGCCGACGCGGTTCGCGCTCCGCTGACGGCCAGGGTCCGGGGGAGCCGCGTGACTACGATGGCCTGCAGGCCGGCGAGCGTCGTGGACGGCCGAGTGAGGACAGAGGCAACCCGTGATCAGATGCGAACACTGCGGATCGATGCTCCCGGACGGAGCGATCTTCTGCGGTGAGTGCGGGCGTGCGGTGACCGCTGCGGCGAGCCGGCGACCTGCCGCTCAGCCGCCGGTCGAACAGGCTCCGCCGCCGCCACTGCAGCAGCCCGACGTGCACGGACGCCGCCAGGACCCGGCCACCGACGCCTGGTTGCCCGAGGCGACCCTCGACCCCGCCACCCGCGCGTGGCTCACCGGCGCGGACCGCGCCGACGAACAGCCGCCGGCCGCCGTGCCCGTCCAACGTCCCGACGACTACGCCCCGCGTACGGCGCCGACGCACGTGCACGGCGCGGGCTCCGGTCTCACGGACTGGTCCGGTCAGCAGCAGCGCGGGGCCGACGTCCCGCCGGCGCCGTCCCAGCCCGAGGCACCGCGGCCACCGGCGGCCCCGGTGCAGCCGTTCGCGCCGGAACCGGTCGAGCCGCCGCTCGACCCCAACGCCTTCCCGTCCGAGCCGGAGGACCCCGAGGTCACCCGCCTCGCCGAACGGCCCGAGTCGGACACTCCTGTGTGGAGCCGTCCCGAGGAGCAGGCACCGCCCGCTGCCCCAGCCGGGCCGTCCTGGTGGGTCGGGCGGTCGGGAGCCCAGGCTGCCGAGCCCGCCGAGGACACCAGCGTCGAGTCCGTCGAGGCGCCCGCGGTGCCGTCGCCGCCCCAGGCGAACGACACCGCCGTCGTCGAGCCCCTGGTCGACCGTCGTCCGCTCCGCCCGACACCCCTCGTGACGCCGGTGAACCAGGCGACCACCTGCCACGTGTGCGGGCACCGACTGGAACCGGACGACATCTTCTGCGCCGAGTGCGGGGCAGTGCGTCCGGCCGTGACGGCTGCCTTCACCGGCCCGATCGTCCCGCTGCCGATGGACCGGCCGGACTGGGCGGCGGACGACTCTGCCGATGCCGATGCCGATGCCGATGCCGATGCCGATGCCGATGCCGCAGTCGGGGTGGCCGGCGCCGACGCCGCGGGCGAGGCGGCCAGCGCCGCCGACGGTCCGGTCCAGGGGTCCCCGTCGTCGGACGACGTCGTCGAGTCGGCGACCGAGACGGCGACCGACCCGTCCACCGAGGCACCCTCCGACACCGAGGGGGAGCTGCCGGAGACGACCCCGCGTGCCCCCCTCCGACAGCGCGGCGTCCACGCGGCCCCGCTCGCCGACCAGGCACCGGACGACGTCCCGCACGCTCCGACGGCACCCGGGTCCGCGACCCACCCGTCATCGGCGCCGTCCGCCCCGGACACCGCCGCGATGGGCGTCCTGGTCGCAGCCCCGCTGCCGCCGGTACCCGGGATGACCGGCCCCGTGCTGCCGCTGCCGACGTCCGACGACGGTCCGACGAGCGCCGACGGCGACCTCGAGGACGACGTCGACGAGACCCGCATCGTCACGAAGACCCCGACCCGCGCGCCGTTCGTCCTGCACTTCAGCACGGGCGAGCGCTTCGGCGTGCACGGCACCGGCCTGGTCGGACGGCTCCCGCGTCCGCAGCCGGGCGAGCGGTTCGACGACCTGCTGACCGTGCACGACCCGGGCAAGTCCGTCTCGAAGACCCACCTCGAACTCGGTCGTGACGGCGACGACCTGTGGGTGTCCGATCGGTTCTCCGGCAACGGCACCGTCGTCCGGCACATCGACGGCTCGATCCGTCGCTGCGAGCCGGGTCGTCGCTACCGGGTGGAGCGTGGCGCGCGCGTGGACGTCGGGGAACAGTTCTTCCTGGTGCAGTGACGCAGGGGGCTCTTCCTCAACAGGGGAGGCCCTGTGCTGTTCTGTGCACAGCTCACGTCGGATGATCCCGACGCTCGGGTGTTCCGTGGTGCGCTGAGGGGATGACAGCCTTCGCCGCTCGTTGCCTCCTGGTGGGGGCGGCGGTCGTCGTGGGAGTCGTCGGCGTCGTGGCACCCGTTGCCGGGCCGTCACGGGTGGCGCTCTTCGTGGCAGCAGCGTGCTGCGCGGTGATCGACGTCCTGCTCGTCCGCGCCACCCGAGCCGCGGCGGCCGGAGCGGAGTGGCCGACCGACGTGCCCGTCGCGACCGACGGCCCAGTGGCGATGGTGTCGGGGCCGTCCGACGACGCCCGGCTGCCCGCGCCGCCGACGATCGTGCTCGGATCGACCGATGACGGGCGATCGATCGGCGTCGAGGGTCCGGGGCACGCCCACATCGCGGTCGTCGGCACCGGCGTGCTCGCGGTGGCGGTGTTCCGTGCGGTCGCCGCACAAGTCCGCACGGCCACGGTGGCCTCAGGGACGTCGACCCGGGTCGCGAGCGCGCCAGACCTCCGGACCGTCGTCGCCGGCCCGGGCGAGCCGTGTCCACCGATGCCCGCCGGCACCGCGGCTCTCGTCAGCGACGCCGAGGGCCGCCGCACCACGACGGTGGTGCTCGTCGCCGGACTCGGGCAGGTGCCGAGGGTTTGGGACGTCGCGGTCGAGGTCACCCGGTACGGCTGCTCCGTGCGTCGGCACGACGAGCCGATCGGCGTCCCGGTGTCTCCGGTACTTCCGGAACTCGACCCGTGACCTGCGGACCTGAACGGTCAGCGGAGCCCGTCGCCCGCGCGCAGGACGCCCACGGGTACGCCGCCACCGAGGACCTTCTCGCCGGTCGCGGCCATCACGTCCGCCACGCCGGCAGCGTCCACGAAGCCGTTGCGCTCGAGCAGGGTGAGCGCCGCGAGTGTACCTGCACGCTGCGCACCGTCGAGGGTCTTCACCGCGACGGCCGCTCCGCCGGGCAAGCCCATGACCATGACGCCCTCGGCGCCGAGCTTCGCGAGCACCCGCAGTCGCTCGATCGTGACGGTGTTCGCCCGGCCGATGCCGTCGATCGCCCACGGGTGGTCGAGCACGGCGTCGGTGAGCGCCGCAGTGTCGGACTCGGCTCGTGCGACGACCCCCGCGAACCCGCGGGCGAGTCCGGCAAGGGTGAGCGGGAACACGGGGGCTCCGCAGCCGTCCGTGCCCACCACGTCGACGGTCTCGTGCGTGAACTCCTCGACGGTGGCACGTACGCGCTGCTGCAGCGGGTGGGCGATGTCGAGGTAGGTCTCCTCGTCCCACCCGTTGACGCGGCAGGCCGCGAGCATGCCGGCGTGCTTGCCGGAACAGTTCATCGCCAGACGCCGGGGTTCGGTCATGGTGCGCGCGGTCGACCGGTCGAACGGCAGGTCCGGCGGGCAGCCGAGGTCGGCCTCGACGTGGTCGAACGACTCGAGCATGTGGAGCGCGATCGCCTGGTGCGCGGCGGTACCGGCGTGGCTCGCCGTGGTGAGGACGAGTTCCTCGTCGGAGAAGACCGCACCGGCGCGCCGGATCGCGAGCGCCTGGAACGGCTTCATCGTCGAGCGGGGGTAGATGCTCGCCTGCACGTCGCCGACGGAGTCGATGACGGTGCCGTCGGCGGACACCACCACGCCGGCGCCGACGTGGCGGCTCTCGTCGAACCCGTTGCGGTCGAGGACCGCGAGTTCGACCGACCCGTCGGCGGTGAGAGGATGGCGATCAGTGCGGACGTCGGGGCTCACCGTCATGCCGCAATCGTACCGAGCCGGCATCCCGCAGTCGTACCGAGCGGCGACCACCGGCCCGTGAACCCGCAGTCGTACCGAGCCGAAGGGGCACACCGTGACCGACCACTCCTACGAGGTCTCCGTCCGCTGGACCGGCGACCGCGGCACCGGCACGAACGGCTACCGCGAGTACGGCCGCGATCACGACGTCCTGGCCACCGGCAAGCCCGACATCGCGGGCTCTGCCGACCCGACGTTCCGCGGTGACCGCGACCGGTGGAACCCCGAGGAACTCGTCGTCGCCGCCCTCGCGCAGTGCCACATGCTCAGCTACCTGCACGTCGCCGTGACGCAGGGCTTCACCGTCGTCGACTACGAGGACCGCGCGACCGCGAGCCTGAACCTCAACCGAGACGGCTCCGGCGAGCTGACCGAGGCCACTCTGCACCCGGTCGTGACCATCCTCGAGGCGGACCGCGTCGCCGACGCCGAGGCAGCCCACGCCACGGCGTCGGAGCTCTGCTTCATCGCCCGGTCGGTCGCGTTTCCTGTGCACCACGCGCCGCACACCAAGGTGCGTGCGGCAGACTAGGTCCTCGTGAAGCGTCTGCGTCTGCTCCCGATCGCCCTCGTCCCCGCCGTCGTGCTGGGACTCGCCGCGTGCTCCGGATCCGGTTCGTCCGGGTCGTCGGCCACGCCGAGTGCGTCGTCGAGCGCCACCGCGGCGGCGATCACGGCGTGCCCCGATCCCGGTTCGGCCTCGAAGGCGATCGACGTCAGCGGCGCGTTCGGGGGCACGACCGCGCCCACCGTGCAGTTCGACAAGGGCCTGTCAGCGAAGAAGCCGCAGGCCAGCACCGTCGTGCAGGGCAAGGGCAAGGCGCTCAAGGACGGCGACTACGCGCAGGTGTCGTACAGCGTGTACCAGGCTTCCGACGCCAAGAAGCTCGGCACGGTCGGCTTCGACCAGGGCAACCCGCAGGTGCTGTCGGTCGGCGGCACCGGGTTCGGCGCGCTGCTGGCGTGCGCGAACGTCGGCGACCGCATCGCCGCGGTCGGCCAGTCCTCGGCGCTCGGCTTCAACACCGGCGGCGAGATCGTGGTCGTCGCCGACGTGGTCGCGCAGACCCCGACGAAGTCGAACGGCACCCCGCAGACGCAGGACCCGAAGCTCCCGACGGTCACGGACAAGGCAGACGGCGAGCCGGAGATCACCATCCCGAAGGGCGTCGCGGCGCCGACGAAGACCCAGGTCGAGGTCATCAAGCAGGGCAACGGAGCGGCCATCGCCGAGGGTGACACCGCTCTGGTCCAGTACAAGGGCGTCCTGTACGACGGCGGCAAGGAGTTCGACTCGTCGTGGTCGAAGGGTGTTCCGACGACCTTCACGATCTCCGAGGGTGCACTCATCAAGGGCTTCGTCACCGGGCTCGTCGGCCAGAAGGTCGGCTCGCAGGTCCTCATCGTGGCGACCCCCGAGGACGCCTACGGCGACACCCCGCGCGAGGGTTCGGGCATCCCGAAGAACGCCCCGCTCGTCTTCGTCGTCGACATCCTCGCCAAGGGCTGACCCGTGACGACGACCGGCGCCACGGACCGCTCCGTGGCGACCGCGAAGCGCCGCATCGTCATCCTCGGCAGCACCGGCTCGATCGGCACGCAGGCCCTCGACGTCGTCGCCCGCAACCCGGACCGCTTCGAGGTCGTCGGCCTCACCGCCGGCAGCAACCGTGACCTCGTCGCCGAGCAGGCCGAGCGCTTCGGCGTCCGCGACACCGCGTTCGGCGCGGAGGACTCGGAACGCCTGGTTCGCAGCGTCGAGGCCGACGTCGTCCTGAACGGCATCACCGGCTCGGTCGGCCTCGGTCCGACCCTGGCCGCGCTCGAGTCCGGCGCGACGCTCGCCCTGGCGAACAAGGAGAGCCTGATCGTCGGCGGTCCGCTCGTGCAGGCCGCGGCGGCCCCCGGGCAGATCGTCCCCGTCGACAGCGAGCACTCCGCGATCGCCCAGGCGCTCCGTTCCGGCGCGCCGGACGAGGTCCGCCGGCTGGTCCTCACCGCGAGCGGCGGTCCGTTCCGCGGCCGGTCGCGCGCCGAGCTCCGCGACGTGACTCCCGCGCAGGCGCTCGCGCACCCGACGTGGGACATGGGCCTGGTCGTGACGACGAACTCCGCGACGCTCGTGAACAAGGGGCTCGAGGTCATCGAGGCCCACCTGCTCTTCGGCGTCCCGTACGACCGCATCGACGTCACGGTGCACGCGCAGTCGATCGTGCACTCGATGGTCGAGTTCGTGGACGGTTCGACCATCGCTCAGGCATCGCCGCCGGACATGCGGTTGCCGATCGCGCTCGGCCTCGCGTGGCCGGACCGCGTCCCGCACGTCGGCGTGCCACTCGACTGGACGACGGCCAGCACCTGGACGTTCGAGCCGCTCGACACCGACGCGTTCGGTGCCGTCGCGCTCGCGAAGCGCGTCGGCGAGCTCGGCGGCTCGTTCCCCGCGGTGTTCAACGCCGCGAACGAGCAGGCGGTCGCCGCGTTCCACGCGGGTGCGATCGGTTTCCTCGACATCGTCGACACGGTCGAGCGGGTGGTCGGGGAGCACACGCCGGGGGAGTCCTCCCTGCAGGGCGTGCTGGCAGCGGAGCGCTGGGCGCGCACCGCGGCGGACCGCGCGCTGTCCCGCTGACGGACTGGAGGCACGACTCACCTCCCAGGGTGCGCTCGGCTCCGTCATGGCGAGCGTCCCGTACCCTTTCCCGGTGACCGTCGAATCCGTTCTGCTCTTCGTCCTCGGCGTGGTCGTCTTCATCATCGGCCTGCTGGTCTCGATCGGACTCCACGAGCTGGGACACCTGTCCTTCGCGAAGCTGTTCAACGTCAAGGTGACGCAGTACTCGCTGGGCTTCGGCAAGGCGATCTGGTCGTTCCGGCGCGGCGAGACGGAGTACGGCATCCGCCCGATCCTGCTCGGCGGCTACATCTCGATGGTCGGCATGCTGAAGCCGCGGGCCTCGGGGCGGGCGAACGCGATCACGAACACCGGCATGTACGGCGCCTTCGTGCAGGACGCGCGGCAGGCGAGCGCCGAGCAGATCGCGGACTCGGGCGGCGACGACTCCCGGGCGTTCTACCGGCTGATCTGGTGGAAGCGCATCATCGTGATGGTCGCCGGTCCCGCGATGAACCTCGTGATCGGCATCTTCCTGTTCGGGGTGCTGCTCGTCGGGTTCGGCGCGCCCACGACGACGTTCACCTCGAGCGTCGACTGCGTCCTGCCGACGAGCCAGGCCACCACGTGCGCCTCGGGCGATGCGGTCTCCCCGGCGAAGCAGGCCGGCATCCGGTCCGGCGACGTCGTGCTGTCGGTCGACGGCAAGCAGGATCCGACCATCACCGAGGTCTCCGAGGTGTTCCAGGAGTCCGCGGGCAAGGACGTCACCGTGGTCGTGGAGCGCGACGGTGCCGAGAAGACGCTGCACATCACGCCGACGACCGCGACGCGTGACGTCTACACGGCCGACGGCACGGTCGCGAAGAACGACGACGGCAGCACGAAGACGCAGCAGGTGGGCGTGGTCGGGGTGAGCATCGGGCAGTCGCTCGTGCGGCAGTCGCCCGCCACGGTGCTGCCGGCCACGGGGGCGCAGATCTCGGCGTCGGCCCACCTGATCATCGACCTCCCGCAGCGACTCGTCGCCGTGTGGAACGCGGCCTTCGGCACGCAGGAACGGTCGCAGGACAGCCCGGTCTCGGTGGTCGGCGTCGGACGGGCGATCGGCGAGGTCTCGTCGATGAGCGGCGTGCCGGTGATCGACAAGGCGTACACGATCCTCGGGCTCCTGGCGTCGCTCAACATCGGGCTGTTCGTGCTGAACATGGTGCCGCTCCTGCCGCTCGACGGCGGGCACATCGCCGGTGCCCTCTGGGAGGCCGTGAAGCGCCGTTCGTTCAAGCTCGTCGGCAAGGCGGATCCGGGGCCGATCGACCTCGCCAAGACCATGCCGCTCACGATGGTCGTGGTGGTCCTGCTCGCCGGCATGAGCGCGCTGCTCATCTACGCCGACATCGTGCGGCCCGTGAACCTGTTCGGCTAGTCGCGCGGCGCGGACGGAGCACTACGCTCAGTCCATGAGCACAGCTCCGGAAGTCCGCACGGTCGAGCGGCAGGGCACCGACGTCATCGCTGAGTCCGACCGGAAGGGACGTCCGAGGGACCTCTTCTGGCCGTGGTTCGCCGCGAACATCTCGGTGCTCGGTCTTGCCTACGGGTCGTTCGTCCTCGGGTTCGGCATCTCCTTCTGGCAGGCCACGATCGTCTCCGTCATCGGGGTGGCGTTCTCGTTCCTGCTGTGCGGGATCGTCGCGATCGCCGGCAAGCGGGGCTCGGCGCCGACGATGGTCCTCGGTCGGGCGGCGTTCGGCGTCCGTGGCAACCGGCTGCCGGCGTTCCTGAGCTGGATCCTCACGGTCGGGTGGGAGACTGCGCTCGCGTCGCTGGCCGTCCTCGCGACCTCGACGGTGTTCCGCGAGCTCGGCTGGGACGGCGGCGTCCTGACGAAGCTCGTCGCGCTCGTGGTGGTCGCCGCCCTGGTGGTCGGTGCCGGGATCGCCGGGTTCGACGTGATCATGCGACTGCAGACCTGGATCACCGTGATCACCGCCGTGCTCACGATCGTCTACGTCGTGCTCGCGCTGCCCTCGATCGACCTCGGTGCGATCGCCGCACTGCCGTCCGGGAGCGCCCAGAACGTGGTCGGGGCACTCGTCCTCGTGATGACCGGGTTCGGGCTCGGCTGGGTGAACGCCGCGGCGGACTACTCCCGGTACCTGCCCCGCTCGGCCTCGACCCGCGGGGTCGTCTGGTGGACGACCTTCGGCGGTGCACTCGCGCCGATCGTGCTCGTCGTCCTCGGTGTCCTGCTCGCCGGGTCCTCGAAGGACCTCAACGCGGCCATCGGCGCCGACCCGATCGGTGCGCTGACGACGGTGCTGCCGGTGTGGTTCCTCATCCCGTTCGCGCTCGTCGCGGTGCTCGGGCTGGTCGGTGGCGCCGTGCTCGACATCTACAGCTCCGGGCTGGCACTGCTGAGTGCTGGCATCCGCATCCCGCGTCCGGTGGCTGCCGGGGTGGACGGCGTGTTCATGGTCGCCGGCGCCGTCTACGTGGTGTTCTTCGCCGACTCGTTCATCCAGCCGTTCCAGGCGTTCCTCGTCACGCTGGGCGTCCCGATCGCCGCGTGGTGCGGGGTGTTCGTCGCCGAGGTCGTGATCCGCCGGGCGCCGTACGCCGAGGGCGAACTCGAGGACCGACGTGGACGCTACGGCGACGTCCGGTGGCTCGCCGTCGGCCTCGTCGTCGTCGGGACCGCGCTCGGCTGGGGGCTCGTGACGAACACCTACGGCGTGCCGGCCTGGCTCAACTGGCAGGGGTACCTGCTCGAGCCGTTCAGCCTCGGCGGGCGCACCGGCGCGTGGGCCTACGCGAACCTCGGTGTCCTCGTGGCGCTCGTCGTCGGGTTCCTCGGGACCCTGCTCTTCGCCCGCGGGTCGGTCCGTCGGCAGGAGCAGGCATGAGCGCGGTCGACCTGGCGGTCGCGGGTGTGCCCGACGACGCGTGGCTCGTCGTGGTCGACATGCAGGAGGTCTTCACCGGTGACAGTCCCTGGGCCACCCCGCGCTACGTCCACGCCGCCGCGGGCATCGAGCGGTTGCTCCCGCGGTTCACCGGCCGCACGGTCTTCACCCGTTTCGTCGCACCGGAGCACCCGCAGGGTGCCTGGGTGCCGTACTACCGCGACTGGCCGTTCGCGCTCGTGCCGGACACCGACCCCGTCTGGGACCTGACCGAACCCTTCCGGACCGCCGCGGCCGACCGACGTGACCCCGTCGTCACCGAGACGACCTTCGGGAAGTGGGGGACGGGCCTCCAGGAGGTCACCGGTGACCACCCGCACCTCGTCCTGGTCGGCGTGTCCACCGACTGCTGCGTCCTGTCCACCGCCCTGGCGGCCGCGGACGCCGGCGCCACCGTGACCATCGTGGCGGACGCGTGCGCCGGCGCGAGCGACGACGACCACGAGCGGGCCCTCGCGGCGATGCGGCTCTACGCACCCCTCATCACGGTCGTCTGATCCGAACGCCCGACCACTGCGCGTAGAGTGCACCTCGTGCCTGCAGTGAACCTCGGTCTGCCGAAAGTCCCCGAAACCCTCGCCCCGCGCCGCAAGTCCCGGCAGATCCGGGTCGGCAAGGTGCTCGTGGGCGGCGACGCGCCGGTGTCCGTCCAGTCGATGACCACGACGCCGACGACGAACATCAACGCCACCCTGCAGCAGATCGCGGAGCTCACGGCCTCCGGTTGCGACATCGTCCGTGTGGCGGTCCCGACGCAGGACGACGCCGACGCGCTGCCGATCATCGCGAAGAAGTCGCAGATCCCGGTCATCGCCGACATCCACTTCCAGCCGAAGTACGTCTTCCAGGCCATCGACGCCGGATGCGCCGCGGTCCGCGTGAACCCGGGCAACATCCGGAAGTTCGACGACCAGGTCGGTGCCATCGCCCGTGCCGCGAAGGACGCCGGTGTGTCGCTCCGCATCGGTGTCAACGCCGGATCGCTCGAGCCGAGCCTGCTGCAGAAGTACGGCAAGGCCACACCCGAGGCGCTCGTCGAGTCCGCCGTGTGGGAAGCCAGCCTGTTCGAGGAGCACGACTTCCACGACTTCAAGATCTCGGTCAAGCACAACGACCCGATCGTCATGGTCAAGGCTTACCGGCAGCTCGCAGCCGCGGGGGACTGGCCGCTGCACCTCGGCGTGACCGAGGCCGGACCGGAGTTCCAGGGCACCATCAAGAGCGCCACGGCGTTCGGCATCCTGCTCGCCGAGGGCATCGGTGACACCATCCGCGTGTCCCTCTCCGCCCCGCCGGCGCAGGAGGTCAAGGTCGGTCTGCAGATCCTGCAGTCCCTGAACCTCCGCGAGCGCAAGCTCGAGATCGTCTCCTGCCCGAGCTGCGGCCGCGCGCAGGTCGACGTCTACCAGCTGGCGAACGACGTCACCAAGGGCCTCGAGGGCATGACCGTCCCGCTCCGCGTCGCCGTCATGGGCTGCGTCGTGAACGGCCCGGGCGAGGCCCGCGAGGCCGACCTCGGCGTCGCGTCGGGCAACGGCAAGGGCCAGATCTTCGTCAAGGGGCAGGTCATCAAGACCGTGCCCGAGGCCGAGATCGTGGAGACGCTCATCACCGAGGCGAACCGTCTCGCCGAGGACATGGGCCCCGCGGCCGGCACCGGCAAGCCCCTCGTCGTCACGTCCTGAGGCGCAGGGCCGAAGCCCGCCCCGCGCGCCGCTAGGCTTGCCCCGTGGTCACACGGCTTTCGCATCTCTTCCTCCGTACGCTCCGCGACGACCCCTCCGACGCCGAGGTGACGAGCGCGAAGCTGCTCGTCCGCGCCGGCTACGTCCGTCGCCAGGCCCCGGGCATCTTCGCCTGGCTGCCGCTCGGCCTCCGGGTCCGTGCGCGCATCGAGGGCATCATCCGCGACGAGATGGTGGCAGCCGGCGCGCAGGAGGTCCTGCTCCCCGCGCTCCTGCCGCGCGAGCCGTACGAGGCGACGAACCGCTGGACCGAGTACGGCGACGGCATGTTCCGCCTGCAGGACCGCAAGGGTGCCGACTACCTCCTGGCCCCCACGCACGAGGAGATGTTCGCGCTCCTGGTGAAGGACCTGTACTCGTCCTACAAGGACCTCCCGGTGACGCTGTTCCAGATCCAGGACAAGTACCGCGACGAGGCCCGTCCCCGCGCCGGTCTGCTGCGCGGCCGCGAGTTCACGATGAAGGACGCGTACTCGTTCGACCTCACCGACGAGGGCCTCGAGCGCAGCTACCAGGTCATGCGCGACGCGTACGAGAAGATCTTCGCCCGGCTCGGTCTCGAGTACGTCATCGTCAAGGCGGACGCCGGGGCGATGGGCGGCTCGAAGTCCGAGGAGTTCCTGCACCCGATCGGCGTCGGCGAGGACACCTTCGTCCGGAGCGCGAACGGCTACGCGGCGAACGTCGAGGCGTACGTCACCCCGGTGCCCGACGCCCTGCCGATCGAGGGGCAGCCGGAGCCCGTGCTCCTGCCCGCGTCGGACACGCCGACGATCGACACGCTCGTCGCCCACGCGAACGAGGTCGCCCCGCGCGACGGCGCGCCGTGGACCGCCGCCGACACGCTGAAGAACGTCGTCCTCGCCCTGACGCACCTCGACGGCACCCGCGAGGTCGTCGTGGTCGGCCTCCCCGGTGACCGCGACGTCGACCTCAAGCGCGCCGAGGTGGCCTTCGCGCCGGCCGAGGTCGAGGCGGCGGGCGACGACGACTTCCGGAAGCACAAGGGCCTGGTCAAGGGCTACATCGGCCCGCAGGTCCTCGGTGCCGACAGCGCCACGGGCATCCGCTACTTCGTCGACCCGCGCGTGGTCGACGGCACCGCGTGGATCACCGGAGCGAACGAGCGCGGCGTGCACGTCTCCGGCCTGGTCGCCGGACGTGACTTCGTCGCCGACGGTGTGGTCGAGGCGTCCGACGTGCGTGCGGGCGACCCGGCGCCGGACGGCTCCGGCCCCCTCGAGACCGCTCGTGGCATGGAGATCGGGCACGTCTTCCAGCTCGGCCGCAAGTACGCCGAGGCGCTCGGCCTCAAGGTGCAGGACGAGAACGGCAAGCTCCGCACGGTCACGATGGGCTCGTACGGCATCGGCGTGACGCGCATCCTCGCGATCCTGGCCGAGGCGCACAACGACGAGAAGGGCCTCGCCTGGCCGAAGAACGTCGCCCCGTTCGACGTGCACGTGGTCGCGACCGGCAGGGACGAGGTCGCCTACGAGCTGGCGACCGAGCTCGTCTCCCAGCTCGAGGGCGAGCGGTTCGAGGTCGTGTACGACGACCGGCCGAAGGTCTCGCCGGGCGTCAAGCTCCGCGACGCCGAACTGCTCGGCATGCCGATCGTGGTGGTCGCCGGTCGCGGCGCCGCCGACGGCGTCGTCGAGCTGTGGAACCGCGCGAGCGGCGAACGCCGCGACGTGCCGGTCGCCGAGCTGCTCGACGCGGTGCGCACGATCTAGCGGGTCACGTCCTCGACGCGACAGCAAGACGGACGGGAGGCGCGGTGCCAGCTGGCACCGTGCCTCCCGTCCGTCGTCGGGCCGGGTCCGCGACCCGCAGTGCGGTAGTCTGGTCGCCGACTTCCGCGCGGTTCCATCCGCGGGAGCGACTCATCTGAATACGGAGGCCCTCGGTGAAGATCGATCTCGCAGTCCTGCGACTCATGGAGCGTGAGCGGGAGATCCCGTTCGACGAACTCGTCCAGATCATCGAACAGGCCATCCTGACGGCGTACCAGAAGCACCGCACCGAGAACGAGGAGCCCGTCGACGCGGACGTCCGCGTCGAACTCGACCGCAAGTCCGGCGAGGTCTCGGTCTACGTGCCCGAGCGCGACGACGAGGGCACCGTGATCGGCGAGGCCGTCGACCAGCCCAGCGACTTCGGTCGCATCGCCGCGTTCGCCGCCAAGCAGGTCATCAACCAGCGTCTGCGCGACATCGGCGACGACAAGATCCTCGGCGAGTTCCGCGGCAAGGAAGGCGACATCGTCGCGGGCATCGTCCAGCAGGGTCCGAACCCGAAGATGGTGCACGTCGACCTCGGCACGGTCGAGGCGATCCTGCCGCCGGAGGAGCAGGTGCCGGGCGAGGACTACAAGCACGGGTCTCGCATCCGCGTGTACGTCACGAGCGTCGGTCGCGGTGCCAAGGGTCCGCAGATCACGGTGTCCCGCACGCACCCGGGCCTGGTCCGGAAGCTGTTCGCCCTCGAGGTCCCGGAGATCGCCTCCGGCGTCGTCGAGATCACCTCCCTCGCTCGCGAGGCCGGCCACCGCACGAAGATCGCGGTCAAGGCGAACGAGCCGGGCGTGAACGCGAAGGGTGCGTGCATCGGCGAGCTCGGTGCCCGCGTGCGCGCCGTGACGACGGAGCTCGGTGCCGAGAAGATCGACATCGTCGACTACTCGTCGGACCTCGCGTCGTTCGTCGCGAGCGCCCTGTCGCCCGCCAAGGTCACGAGCGCCTTCGTGCTCGACGCCTCGACGAAGGCCGTCCGTGCCCTCGTGCCGGACTACCAGCTCTCGCTCGCGATCGGCAAGGAGGGGCAGAACGCTCGCCTCGCCGCCAAGCTCACGGGTGCCCGGATCGACATCCAGCCGGACTCGATCCTGGACGGCGAGGACTGACGGTTTCGCTCGCGGCATGTCCGGTCCGGGCGTGCCGGATCGCGGTCGTCGGAGGGGAGGAGTAAGGTGGTTCCCGTCAGAACATGCATCGGCAGTCGTCGTCGTGCTCCCCGGTCCTCCCTCCTCCGTGTCGTCGCCCTGAGCGACGGTCGCGTCGTGGCGGACCCGAAGGCAGTCATGCCGGGTCGGGGAGCCTGGCTCACACCGACGGTCGAAGCACATGATCAGGCCACCAAGCGCAGGGCTTTCCGCCGGGCGCTCCGGCTGGATCATGAACCGGACACGTCCGCGGTGCGTGACTACCTCGAAGCGCTCAGCGCTGAGGGACAGGCACGTCACCAGGACACGACAGAACAGGCTGAACGGCTTATGGACAACTGATGAGCGGCTCGAAATGAGACCCGTCATCCATTGAGTCCTGCCCCTTGCACGGGGTGGGACCCGTGAAGGAGAACAGTGGCAAAACCACGCGTACACGAGATCGCATCCGAACTCGGTGTCGACAGCAAGACCGCAATGGAGAAGCTCAAGGAACTCGGCGAATTCGTCAAGGGCCCGAGCTCGAGCGTCGAACCCCCCGTCGCACGCAAGCTCCGCGCTGCACTGCAGGCTGACGGCGCCTCGGCGTCGAAGCCGGCCGCGGCACAGACCCCGAGTGCGCCCGCCACGGCGGCCGCACCGAAGTCGAGCGCACCGAAGCCGGGCGGCCCCCGCCCGGGTCCGGCGCGTCCGGCACCCACCCCCGAGCCCGAGCCCGAGGTGCAGGCGCCCGCCGCCGACGTGCCGACGCCGGCCGTGCCGAAGTCCGTCGCACAGCGGCAGGCCGAGGCCGAGGCCGCGCGGAAGGCCGCCGCTGCCGAGAAGGCCGCCGCCGAGAAGTCCGGCGACGCCGGTGACGGCGCAGCCCCCGAGGCGAAGAGCGACGCCGTCAAGCCCGGTGGCGCTCCGAAGCCCGGTGCCGCAGCCGGTCCGAAGCCGGGTGGCCCGAAGCCGGGTGCACGCCCGGGCAACAACCCCTACGCGTCGAGCCAGGGCATGGGCTCGCGCCCGCCGCGTCCGGGCAACAACCCGTACTCGTCCAACCAGGGCATGGGCCAGCGTCCCGCCGGTGGTGCCGGTGGCGGCAACGGCATCCCGCGCCCCGCTCCGCCGCGTCCGGGCGTTCCCCGTCCGGGTGCTCCGCGTCCCGGTGGTCCCGGTCAGGGCAACCGTCCGAACGGCTTCGGGCAGCGCCCGGGCCAGGGTGGCGGCGGTCGTGGCGGCCCCGGTGGTCGTCCGGGTGGTGCCGGTGGTGCCGGTGGCGGCTTCCCGCGTCCGGCCTTCAGCGGCCCGCGTCCCGCCGGTGGCGGTGGCCGCGGTCGTGGCCCCGGTGGCGGTACCGCTGGTGCGTTCGGTCGCGGTGGCGGCAAGAGCCGTGCCCGCAAGTCGAAGCGGACGAAGCGCGCCGAGTACGAGATGCGGCAGGCGCCGTCGCTCGGTGGTGTGCAGGTCCCTCGCGGTGACGGCAACACGGTCGTGCGGCTCCGTCGTGGTGCGAGCATCTCGGACTTCGCGGACAAGATCGACGCGAGCCCCGGCAACCTGGTGACGGTGCTGTTCCACCTCGGTGAGATGGCGACCGCGACCGAGTCGCTGGACGAGGCCACGTTCGAGGTCCTCGGCGACGAGCTGGGCTACAAGATCCAGATCGTCTCGCCCGAGGACGAGGACAAGGAGCTCCTCGAGGGCTTCGACATCGACATCGACGCCGAGTACGCCGACGAGGACGACTCCGTCCTGCAGCAGCGTCCCCCGGTCGTCACCGTCATGGGTCACGTCGACCACGGCAAGACCCGCCTGCTCGACGCGATCCGGAACTCGAAGGTCGTCGAGGGCGAGGCCGGTGGCATCACCCAGCACATCGGTGCGTACCAGATCGTCACCGAGCACGAGGGCATCGAGCGTCCGATCACGTTCATCGACACCCCGGGTCACGAGGCCTTCACGGCCATGCGTGCCCGTGGTGCGCAGGTCACCGACATCGCGATCCTCGTGGTCGCGGCGGACGACGGCATCATGCCCCAGACGATCGAGGCGCTGAACCACGCCCAGTCGGCGAACGTGCCGATCGTGGTCGCGGTGAACAAGATCGACAAGGAAGGCGCGAACCCGGCCAAGGTCCGCCAGCAGCTCACCGAGTACAACCTGGTGGCCGAGGAGTACGGCGGCGACGTCATGTTCGTCGACGTCTCGGCTCGTCAGAACATCGGTATCCAGGAGCTCCTGGACGCCGTGCTGCTGACCGCCGACGCCGGTCTCGACCTGCGTGCGAACCCCGACAAGGACGCCCGAGGCGTCGCGATCGAAGCACGGCTCGACAAGGGCCGTGGTGCGGTGGCGACCGTCCTCATCCAGTCCGGGACGCTGCACGTCGGCGACGCCATCGTGGCGGGTACGGCCTACGGCCGGGTCCGTGCGATGACCGACGAGAACGGCGTGGCGGTCAAGGCCGCGACGCCGAGCCGCCCGGTCCAGGTGCAGGGTCTGTCCTCGGTGCCCCGCGCCGGTGACACGTTCCTCGTCACCGAAGAGGACCGCACGGCACGTCAGATCGCCGAGAAGCGTGAAGCCGCCGAGCGCAACGCCCAGCTGGCCAAGGCCCGCAAGCGCATCTCGCTCGAGGACTTCACCCGCGCACTCGAAGAGGGCAAGGTCGACTCGCTCAACCTCATCATCAAGGGTGACGTCTCCGGTGCCGTCGAGGCACTCGAGCAGTCGCTCCTGGACATCGAGGTCGACGACAGCGTCCAGCTCCGCATCCTGCACCGCGGTGTGGGTGCGATCACGGAGTCGGACATCGACCTGGCCACGATCGACAACGCGATCGTCGTCGGCTTCAACGTCCGCCCGGACGTCAAGGCACGCGAGCGTGCGGCGCGCGAAGGCATCGACGTGCGCTTCTACTCGGTCATCTACAACGCACTCGAGGACATCGAGCAGTCCCTCAAGGGCATGCTCAAGCCCGAGTACGAAGAGGTCCAGTCGGGTGTCGCCGAGATCCGCGAGGTGTTCCGTTCCTCCAAGTTCGGCAACATCGCGGGTGTCATCGTCCGCTCCGGCACGATCACGCGCAACGCCAAGGCGCGCGTCATCCGCGAAGGCGTGGTGCTCGCCGATGGTCTGGCCATCGAGTCGCTGCGTCGCTTCAAGGACGACGTGACCGAGGTCCGCACGGACTTCGAAGCCGGTATCGGTCTGGGCAAGTTCAACGACATCCAGATCGGCGACGAGATCGAGACCACCGAGCTCGTCGAGAAGCCGCGCGACTAGTCGCGTGAGTACCCTGGGCCCCGGTCTCCTTCACGGGAGGCCGGGGCCCAGCCCCGTTCCAGAGCAAGACATCTCCACAGGAGGCACCCATGGCCGATCCGCAGCGCGCACGCAAGATGGCGGACCGCATCAAGGAAGTCGTCGCACGCCGACTCGACAAGGGTCTGCGTGACCCCCGGCTCGGGTTCGTGACGATCACCGACGTCCGCGTGACCGGTGACCTGCAGCACGCCTCGATCTTCTACACGGTGTACGGCACCGACGAGGAGCGTGCCGACTCGGCAGCAGCGCTCAAGGCCGCGACGGGCATGCTCCGCTCGGAGGTCGGCAAGAACATCACGGCGCGGCTCACCCCGTCGCTCGAGTTCATCGCCGACGCCCTGCCGGAGACCTCGGCGCACATGGAGGACCTGCTCGTGCAGGCCCAGGTGCGCGACGAGCAGGTGCGTGCGGCGGCGGCCGGTGCGAGCTACGCCGGTGACGCCGACCCGTACAAGCACGACGAGGACGAGGACGAGGACGGCGACGCCGACGAGGCGCGCGCCTGACCCGTCCGGTCAGCCGTCGGGAAGCCGGTAGCCGCTCGCGTCGTCCCCGACGGCCAGTCCGTCGCGCAGGAGCGACGCGAGCGCCCGGTCCCGTTGCTCGGCATCGGGCCACACCGGCTCGATCTCGTCCCGTGTGACGGGGACGTCGCTCGCGCGGAGCTCCGCCATGATCAGCCCGCGCACCTGCCGGTCGCTGCCAGCGAACTTCGCCTGCTTCGGCGCGCGCGGCCCCTCGTGCTCCGGGTAGCCGGCGGCCCGCCACGCGCAGCGGTCCGCGATCGGGCACGCCCCGCACGCGGGGGAGCGGGCGACGCAGACGAGCGCGCCGAGCTCCATCACGGCGGCGTTCGTCGCCGCGGCGTCGTCACGGTCCGCGGGCAGCACGGACTCCATCAGCGGGAGGTCCTGCTTCGCCTTCGCCGGGCCGGGTTCGCCCTGGCCGAGCAGGGCGCGCGCGAGGACGCGCCGGACGTTCACGTCGACGACCGGGTGCCGGTCGCCGTACGCGAAGACCGCGACGGCGCGAGCCGTGTAGTCGCCGATGCCGGGCAACGCGAGCAGCGCGTCGACGTCCCGGGGCACCACGTTGTCGTGCTGCTCGGCGATCGCCGTCGCGGCCGCGTGCAGCGCGAGCGCGCGCCTCGGGTAGCCGAGCCGGTCCCAGGCACGCACCGCGTCCGCCGGGGGTGAGGCCGCGAGGTCCGCAGGCGTCGGCCACCGGGTGAGCCATGCCTCCAGGCGGGGGATGACGCGCGCCACCTGCGTCTGCTGCAGCATGATCTCGCTGACCAGGGTTCCCCACGCGGGGAAGCCGGGACGGCGCCACGGCAGGTCCCGCGCCTCGGCGCGGAACCAGGCGATGAGCGGTGTCGCGATGTCCGTTCCCGGGGTCGCGTCCTGTGGACGGGTCGGGTTGTCCACATTCGGACTGGAGGCACGACTCGCGTTCACCACGACAGCCTACGGTGGGCACATGGCACGTTGGGCACCCCAGGAGACCGACACCATGGCCGCGATCGCGGCCGAGGTGATCGCACAGGTCGGCACGAACCGGACGGTCGTCGGCATCGACGGACAGGACGGCGTCGACCTCGAGCGCGTGGCCTCCGGGCTCGTCGACGGATTCCAGCAACACGGAGTGTCCGCGATGGCCGCTGCGGCGCCCTCGGGCGACGCCGACGAGCTCCGCTCCGGACTCGTCGCGCCGTTCCGGTCGACGGGCGAGGGGCCCGGCGTGCTCGTCGTGCACGGACACGGCGTGCTCGCGCACGGAACCCGAGCGCTGTGGCGGTGGTCGCTGTGGGTGGAGCAGGAATCCGGACGGCTCGAACGCCGGGCGGACGTGAAGATCGCTGCCTCCGCCGTGCTCGACGTCACCGACCCCGAGCACCCACGTCGGGAGTGGAACGACGCCTGCTGACCGGTACGACCGCTGGTAATCTCCTCTGGTGCTCGAAACCGCGCCCGACGGCATCCTCCTCGTCGACAAGCCGCAGGGGATCTCCAGCCACCGGGTCGTCTCGATCGCCCGGCGTCGGCTGGGGCTGAAGAAGGTCGGCCACGCCGGCACGCTCGACCCGATGGCGACCGGCCTGCTGCTCCTCGGCATCGGCTCGTCGACCCGACTCCTGACCCACCTCGTCGGCCTCGGCAAGACCTACACGGCGACGATCCGTCTGGGCGTCTCCACCGACTCCGATGACGCTGACGGCGCGCCGACCGTGGCCGTCGGCACCGCCTCCGCCGACGTCTCGGACGCCGCGGTCGAGACGGCCGTCGCCGCGCAGCGCGGCGAGATCGAGCAGGTGCCGTCGACCGTCAGCGCCATCAAGGTGGACGGACGTCGTGCGTACGACCTCGCGCGCAAGGGCGAGGAGGTCGTCCTGAAGTCCCGACGCGTGACGGTCTCCCGTTTCGACGTGACCGGCCGGAACGAGCGGGTCGTGTCGGTGGACGGAGTCGACGTCACCGTGGTCGACCTCGACGTGGTCGTCACCTGCTCCTCCGGCACCTACGTCCGCGCGCTCGCCCGAGACGTCGGTGCCGCGCTCGGCACCGGGGCCCACCTGACCGCACTCCGGCGCACCGAGGTCGGGCCGTTCGACGTCGACGACGCGATCGACCTCGAGGACGAGTCCGTCGACGTCCGCGCAGCCCTCGCCCGGCCGGCCGACGTCGCCCGACGCCTCTTCTCCTCGGTGACGCTCGACGCCGCGGCGGCGAAGGACCTGACCGACGGCAAGCGCGTCGCGGCCGACCACCCCGACTCCGACGGCCCGGTCGCCGCGGTCGCGGCCGACGACGACCGCCTGGTCGGCCTCGTGTCGGTCCGTCGCGGACTGCTCCGGGTCATCACGAACTTCCCGACGCCGACGGGGGTGCGCGCGTGATCGAGTGGTTCATGTGGGTGCAGCTCGTCATCGCGGTCGTCGCGGGGCTGTTCGCCGTGGTGGTCGGCTTCATCGGGTGGAAGCCCAACGACTACACGGTCGGGTCGCTCGTCCTGGTCGAGCTGCTGCTCCTGGCACAGGGCGTCATCTCCCTCGTGCTCCCCGCCGTCGGCAGTCCGCCGAAGGGCAACGGACTGGAGTTCGGCGTGTACGCGGTGTCGGTGCTCCTCGTGCCCCCGGCGACCATCGTCTGGGCGCTCATCGACCGGACGAAGTGGAGCACCGTGGTGCTCGGCGCCGGCGCGTTCACCGTCGCCGTGATGGTCTACCGGATGTACCAGATCTGGTTCGCCCTGAACTGATCCCGGTGTCAGGCCGAGCCGATCGTCGCGGTGCGTCATGGGTCGGCCGGACCGTCGGTAGAATCGGTGCAATGGCGACCAGATCCTCACTCGCGACGGGCATCGGCCGCGTCCTCATCGCCGTGTACGGCATCCTCGCGCTGGCGGCGACCGGGCGGAGCGTCGTCCAGATCATCGAGAAGTTCGACTTCGCGCCGTTCGCGTACACGCTCAGCGCCATCGCGGCCGTCGTGTACATCGTCGCGATGATCGCCCTGATCGTCCCCGGCCGGTTCTGGTACCGGGTCGCCTGCGTGACCATCGTGTTCGAGATGACCGGCGTCCTGGTCATCGGGACCCTGTCGCTCTTCGACCGTGCGCTGTTCCCCGACGACACGATCTGGTCGTACTACGGCATGGGCTACGCCTTCGCACCCCTCGTGCTGCCCGTGGCCGGCCTGTGGTGGCTGCGGAAGCACCACCGCACCGCGGTGACCGCCGACACGACGCCGTCCACCGTGACGGCCGGCGAGTAGGGGCACGGCATGCAGTACTACGACGACACCGCCGACGTGGCGCAGGGCTTCGGGCCCAGCGCCGTGACCATCGGCAAGTTCGACGGCGTGCACGTGGGGCACCGCGCGGTCATCGCGCACCTCGAGCGCGCCGCTCGTGAGCACGACCTCGTCTCCACCGTGGTGACCTTCGACCGGCACCCGCTGAGCGTCATCGAGCCGGGCAAGGTCCCTCCAGCGCTGACGAGCATCGCGCAGCGCCGTGAGCTCCTCGACGAGGTCGGGGTCGACGCGACGCTGCTGCTCCGCTTCGACCACGAGCTGCAGTCGAAGGCGCCGGAGGCGTTCGTCTCCGAGATCCTCGTCGACACCCTGCACGCCCGGCTGGTTTTCGTCGGCAGTGACTTCCGCTTCGGCGCGAAGGGGGCCGGGGACGTCACGCTGCTGCGCGCCCTGGGGGAGCAGCACGGGTTCGCCGTCGAGCTCATCGACGACGTCGACCTGGTGGACGACGTCCGGCCGGACGGCGAGCGTCGGGTCTCGTCCACGTGGATCCGTGAACTCCTCGGGGACGGCCGCGTCGCCGAAGCGGCACGGCTCCTCGGTCGCGAGCACGCCGTCCGGAGCATCGTCGTGCACGGCAACGAGCGAGGCCGCGCGATGGGGTACCCGACCGCGAACCTCGACCCGGCGTGCGAGGGCTTCGTTCCGGCCGACGGTGTCTACGCCGCCCGGGTCCTGCACGACGGCACGGTCTACCCGGCGGCGGTGTCGGTCGGCAACAACCCGACGTTCGAGGGTGTGCCGGCGAAGCAGATCGAGGCGCACCTGCTCGACGTCGACATCGACCTGTACGACGAGACCATCTCGGTCCTGTTCGTCTCCTACGTCCGCGGCATGGTGAAGTTCGACTCGATGGACGAGCTCGCGGCGCAGATGCGTCAGGACGACCGGGACATCCGGACGCTCCTGGGCCTGCCCGCGGTCGTCTGACCGCGGCGCGCGCCTCGCACCGTGCGCGGAACCTCGCACACTGCGTGCGCCGCGTGCCCGCACGACGAAGCCCCCGCGACCGATCGGTCGCGGGGGCTTCGTCGTACGGGGTGGATCAGCTGCCGAGGGCGTCGAGCCAGATCTTGCGGGCGTCGAGCGCTTCCTGCGCGTCCTTGATCTTGCGCGCGTTGCCGGAGGCCTGGGCCTCGGCGAGCTCCGACTCGAGCTTGCCGATGGCGTCCTCGAGCTGGCTCGCGAGTCCGGTCTGCCGGGCCTTCCGCTCCGGGTCGGACGCCTTCCAGTGCTGGTCCTCGAGCGACCGCACGTGGTCCTCGACGGCGCGCAGCCGGTCCTCGATGCGGCGGACGTCGCCGCGCGGGACCTTGCCGATCTCGTCCCAGCGACGCTGGATGCCCGTGAGCGTCCGGCGTGCCGCGACCCGGTCGGTCGCCTGCAGCAGCGGCTCGGCCTCGGTCAGGAGGGCCTGCTTCGCCTCGAGGTTGCCGGAGAACTCCTCGTTCTCGGCAGCGCTCTCGGCGTGACGCTGCTCGAACAGCACGTCACCCGCGGCCTTGAACCGGGCCCAGAGCGCGTCGTCGTGGCGCTTGCCGGCGCGACCCGCCTGCTTCCAGTCGTCGAGGAGTTCCCGGTACGCCGGGATCGCGTCCGAGCCGCGCGGTGCGAGGGCCTCGGCCTGCTGGACGAGTTCCTGCTTGCGGTTGCGGGCGTCGCGGTGCTGGGCGTCGAGCTCCGAGTAGAACGCGCGACGGTGCTGGTCGACGGTCGAGCGTGCGGCACGGAACCGCTTCCAGAGCTCGTTCGCCTCGTTCTTGGGGATCCGCGGCCCGTCGTGCTGGTGCTGCTGCCACCGGGCGAACACGTCGTCGAGCTGCGCGGTGATCTGCTTCCACTGCGCACGAGCCGGGTCGACGGCGGCCAGCGCCTCGGCTTCCTCGACCAGTGCGGCGCGGTGCGCGAGCGCGTCGGCCAATGCCTGCTGCGCCTGCTCGGCCTGCTCCTTGGTGAGGGAACCGAGCTGTTCGGTGAGCGCCCCGACGCGGGTCTCGAGCGACTTGAGGTCGCCGACCACGCGGGCCTCGGCCACGAGGGTCTGGAGGTGCTCGACCGTCCGGGCGACGTCGTTCGCCGACGCCCCGCGCTGGACGCGCTGCTCGGCGATCTTCACCTGCCCCTCGAGGTCGGCGTACTTCCGCGCGAAGTAGGCGAGGGCCTCGTCGGGCGTCGCGTCCGGGTACTCACCGACGGCTTTCTCGGTGTCCTCGTACCGGACGTACACCGTCCCGTTCTCGTCGACCCGCCCCCAGGTCGTTGCTTCGTCAGATCCCACAGGTCTCGCCTCGATCGTGGTAGTGCATCACCGACGTCGCCGTCGGCACGGTCAGGTCGTCAGCCTATTGCACGGACGGCCTCTGCGACCCGCCCGGACAGCGCGCCTGTGGACTACTTCTCCTGCTCGATCGTCGCGCCGGTGATCTTGGTCGCCACCTTCGGCTCGCCGGTGCCGTCGCTGCCGGCCGAGGAGATGCCCTTCGACGTGATCTTCGACTCGAGTTCGTCGAGGCCGCTCGTGACCTTCCCGACCACGGTGTACCCGCCCGTCGAGCCGTCGAGCGTGGTGTCGCCGTAGACGATGAAGAACTGCGTCGTCTGCGAGTAGGCGGACGAGCTGCGGGCGATCGCGATGGTGCCCTTCTCGTACTTCCCGTCGCTCGGGACGTTCTCGAGCGGGCCGTACTGGAACCCGGCGTCGCCCGTGCCGTCGCCGTTCGCGGAACCGCACTGCAGGAACTCGAACCCGTCGCTGTCGGCGAGCCGGTGACAGGTGGTGCCGTTGTAGAACTGCTCCTGGATGAGCTTGATCTCGACGCTGGCGGCCTGCGGTGCCTTCTTTCCGTCGAGCTCGATGCCGAGCTTCACGTCCTTGTTGAGCGTCAGGGACCCCGTCCAGGTCGAGTCCTTCGCGATCGACTTGCTCGGGACGTCGCCGGTGTTCGCGGCGGTGGCGCTGGCCGACGGGGTCGGCGTGGACGTCGCGCTGGCGCTGGCGTCGGCCTTCTCGTCGGATCCCTGCGAGCCGGCGAACGCGAGTTGCGATCCGGTGGCCAGTGCGGCGACGAGGACGAGCACGCCCGCACCGACGAGGTTGTCCCGCAGGCGACGGCGGCGCTGCCGGTCGTGCAGGCCCTGGCGGGCCTTGTAGAGGCGGAGGCGCTCACGTGCCTCGCGGTTGTCACGCGCCTGGTTCTTCGGTGCCACGGTGCTGGTCGTACCTCTCGTCGAGTGTGCGACGAGCGTACTAGAACCCCCACCCCCACCGCCCTGGAGGCACGCCCCTGTCAGCGGGTCGGCCTACGATTGGGTGCATGGCAGCGGACCGTTCGGGAATGCGTGCGCCCACCACCGGCGGTCGCGCCGGGCTCGCGCAGGGTTCCGTCCCGCTCGCGGTCCGGATGCGGCCGACCAGCCTCGACGAGGTCGCCGGCCAGCAGCACCTGCTCGGCCGCGGCAGCCCCCTCGTGCAGCTCGCGACGGGCACGCGCGACAACCCCGGCGGTGTCTCGGTGATCCTCTGGGGGCCGCCCGGCACCGGCAAGACGACCCTGGCCCAGGCGATCGCGCGGCAGTCCGGCCGCGAGTTCGTCGAGCTCTCCGCGGTGACCGCCGGCGTCAAGGACGTGCGCGAGGTCATGGAGAAGGCGCTCACGCACCGCGACCTCTACGGCTCCACCACGGTGCTCTTCCTGGACGAGATCCACCGCTTCAGCAAGGCGCAGCAGGACGCGCTGCTGCCAGGCGTCGAGAACGGCTGGGTGATCCTCATCGCCGCGACGACCGAGAACCCCTCGTTCTCGGTGATCTCGCCGCTGCTGTCCCGGTCGCTCCTGCTGACCCTCAAGCCCCTCACCGACGAGGACCTCGGCATGCTCGTCGACCGCGCGGTGGAAGACCCCCGGGGGCTCGGCGGATCGGTCGTCCTCGGGGACGAAGCCCGCAGTGCCATCGTGCGGCTGTCGTCCGGGGACGCGCGCCGGGCCCTCACCGCGCTCGAGGCCGCAGCGTCATCGGCCGTGGCTGCCCAGGCCGACGACGGTGACGACGCCCTCGACGGCGTGGAGACCGTCCCCGTCATCGACGCCGACACCGTTGCCGCGGCCGTGGACCGTGCCCTCCTGCGCTACGACCGGCAGGGCGACGAGCACTACGACGTCATCAGCGCGTTCATCAAGTCCGTGCGGGGGAGCGACGTCGACGCCGCGCTGCACTACCTGGCCCGGATGATCGAGGCGGGCGAGGACCCGCGGTTCATCGCCCGCCGGATCATCATCTCGGCGTCGGAGGACATCGGCATGGCCGACCCGCAGGCCCTGCCGATCGCCGTGGCCGCCGCGCAGGCCGTCCAGCTCATCGGCATGCCGGAGGGACGGATCCCGCTGGCCGAGGCCGTCGTCTACCTGGCGACCGCGCCGAAGTCGAACGCCGCCTACAACGGCGTGAACGCTGCGATCGCCGACGTCAAGGCCGGCCGGCTCGGGGTCGTGCCGATGCACCTCCGCGACGCCCACTACCCCGGGGCGAAGCGGCTCGGGCACGGCAAGGGCTACGTCTACTCGCACGACGCCGAGCACGGGGTCGCCGAGCAGCAGTACCTCCCCGACGCGCTCGAGGGCACCGAGTACTACACGCCGACGGCGAACGGCTTCGAGCGCGAGGTCGGCCCCCGGCTCGAGCGACTCCGGAAGATCACCCGCGGCGAGTAGTACCCGGGTCGAGTTCCTGCTAGCATTGCCGGGCCTACGTCCTGGTCCTCGAGCACGGCTGCGTCGAGGACAGAGTGCCACTCCGCTGGTACGGGGGCAGAGGTTCGGACTGTAGCCGTCCGATCCCACAGGCTCATCCCTCTGGATCCCTTCGTCGGGTTCGACCACACGTGCGCGTGCGGTGGCCGACGATCCGTTCAGTTCAGTACAGAGAAAAGGACCCTGTGTCTACCAAGTCACGTACCCGCAGCAAGACCCGCCTGTCGCGCGCGCTCGGCATCCCGCTGACGCCGAAGGCGGCCCGTTACCTCGAGAAGCGCCCCTACGGCCCCGGTGAGCACGGCCGCACCCGCCGTCGTGCGGACAGCGACTACGCCGTCCGCCTCCGTGAGAAGCAGCGTCTGCGCGCCCAGTACGGCATCCGCGAGAAGCAGCTCCGCATCGTCTTCGAAGAGGCCCGCAAGACGAAGGGCCTGACCGGTGAGAACCTGGTCGAGCTCCTCGAGCAGCGCCTCGACGCCCTCGTGCTCCGTGCCGGCTTCGCCCGCACCACCGCGCAGGCCCGTCAGCTGATCGTGCACCGTCACATCCTCGTCGACGGCAAGCTCGTCGACCGTCCGTCCTTCCGCGTGAAGGAGGGGCAGCTCATCCACGTGAAGCAGCGCTCCGAGTCCCTCGAGCCGTTCCAGGTCGCCGCCGCCGGTGGGCACCAGGAAGTCCTGCCGAAGGTCCCGGGCTACCTCGAGGTCGAGATCGACAAGCTCCAGGCCCGCCTGGCCCGTCGTCCGAAGCGCGCCGAGGTCCCCGTGACCTGTGAAGTGCAGCTCGTCGTCGAGTACTACGCAGCTCGCTGATCCACTGATCACACCCGAACGGCGGGTCGTCCTCTCACGAGGGCGGCCCGCCGTTCGGCGTCGGTGGTCGGTGTCGTCGGTAAGATCGTCTGGGCACGCACCGCTCGCGTGCACAGAGGGAGAGGCACCGTGAAGCAGCTGTTCTTCGTCGCCGTCGGCGTCGTCATCGGGTTCGCCGTCGCGCACAAGGTCGCGAACACCCCCGGAGGCGCTCGGTTCTTCGCCGACGTGAACGCTCGCACGCAGGCCTTCCGGGGCGCCGTCGCCGAGGGCTACCGCTCTCGTGAGGCCGAGCTCCGCACCGACGTCTGACCGTCGTCCGACCGACCTCTCCTCCCACGCACACGACCTGAAACCAGGAAGCACCATGCAGACCGCAGAGATCCGCCGCCGTTGGCTCCAGTTCTTCGGTGACCGCGGCCACACCGTCGTCCCGTCCGCCTCCCTCGTCTCGGACGACCCCTCGCTCCTGTTCACGGTCGCCGGCATGGTGCCGTTCATCCCGTACCTGACCGGGCTCGTCCCCGCGCCGTACCCGCGTGCCACGAGCGTGCAGAAGTGCATCCGCACCAACGACATCGAGGAGGTCGGCAAGACCCCTCGGCACGGCACGTTCTTCCAGATGAACGGCAACTTCTCGTTCGGCGACTACTTCAAGGAGCAGGCGATCCAGTTCGCCTGGGAGTTCCTGACGAAGCCGGAGTCCGACGGCGGCCTGGGCTTCTCGCCCGACGACCTCTGGGTGACCGTCTACGAGGAGGACGACGAGGCGATCGCCTTCTGGAAGCAGCACTCCTCCCTGCCCGAGGAGCGCATCCAGCGCCTCGGCAAGGACACGAACTACTGGTCGACCGGACAGCCCGGCCCGGCGGGTCCCTGCTCGGAGGTCTTCTTCGACCGCGGCCCCGAGTACGGCATCGACGGCGGCCCGGCCACCGACGACGACCGCTACGTCGAGATCTGGAACCTCGTGTTCATGCAGTACCAGATCGCCGACGTCCGCTCCAAGTACGACTTCGAGATCACCGGCGAGCTGCCGAACAAGAACATCGACACCGGCATGGGCCTCGAGCGCGTCGCGTTCATCAAGCAGGGCGTCGACAACATGTACGAGATCGACCAGGTCCGCCCGGTCCTCGACCAGGCCGCGGCGATCTCCGGCCGGCAGTACGGCGCCGTGCACGAGGACGACGTCCGCATGCGCGTCATCGCCGACCACGTCCGGTCGTCCCTCATGCTCATCGCCGACGGCGTCAGCCCGTCGAACGAGGGCCGCGGGTACATCCTCCGTCGCCTGCTCCGCCGCACGGTGCGCGCGATGCGCCTGCTCGGCGTCGAGGACGCGACCTTCCCGCGCCTGTTCCCGGCGTCCCGTGACGCCATGCGCGAGGCGTACCCCGAGGTCGCGTCGGACTACGACCGGATCGCCCGGATCGCCTACGCGGAGGAGGAGACCTTCCTCCGCACGCTCGCGCAGGGCACCACGATCCTCGACGTCGCCGTCGAGCGCGCCAAGCAGGACGGTGCGCCGTCGATCGGTGGCGACACGGCGTTCCTGCTCCACGACACCTTCGGCTTCCCCATCGACCTCACGATGGAGATGGCCGAGGAAGCCGGCGTCCGGGTCGACCGGTCAGCGTTCGAGACCCTCATGTCCGAGCAGCGTGCCCGCGCGAAGGCGGACGCGAAGAGCAAGAAGACGGCTCTCGCCGACCTCAGCGTGTACAGCGCGTTCCGGGCCAAGGGCGAGACGGTCTTCCTCGGCTACGACGCGCTCGAGGCCGAGACGAACGTCCTCGGCATCATCGTGGGCGGTGTCAGCGTCGACCGTGCGGTCGCGGGCGACATCGCCGAGGTCATCCTCGGCGAGACCTCGCTGTACGCGGAGTCCGGCGGCCAGGACGCCGACCAGGGCTCCATCGTCGGCAACGGCTTCGACCTCGAGGTCCTCGACGTCCAGCGTCCGGTCGCGGGCCTCTGGAGCCACACCGTGCAGGTCCGCTCCGGCGAGGTCGGTGTCGGTGCCCCGGCGACCACCGTCGTCGACGCGGAGTACCGCCGCGGTGCGACCCAGGCCCACTCGGCGACGCACCTCGTGAACGCCGCGCTGCGCGACATCCTCGGCCCGGAGGCGCTCCAGGCCGGCTCGTACAACAAGTCGGGCTACATGCGCCTCGACTTCTCGTGGTCGCAGCCCGTCTCCACCGAGACCCGCTCCGAGATCGAGGAGGTCGTGAACACCGCGATCCGCTCCGACCTCGAGGTCTCGACGCGGGTGCTCCCGCTCGACGAGGCGAAGTCCCTCGGCGCGCAGGCGCTGTTCGGCGAGAAGTACGGCTCCGAGGTCCGCATGGTGGACATCGGCGGGCCGTGGTCCCGCGAGCTCTGCGGTGGCACGCACGTGGCATCCAGCGCCCAGGTCGGGCTCGTCAACCTGGTGGGGGAGTCGAGCGTCGGGTCGACCAACCGCCGTGTCGAGGCCCTCGTCGGACTCGAGGGCTTCCGCGACCTCGCCGTCGAGCGCACGATCGTGTCGCAGCTGTCGAGCGCCCTGAAGGCTCCTCGCGCGGACCTGCCGACCCGCGTGCAGTCCCTGATGGAGGACCTCCGGACCGCGCAGAAGCGGATCGCCGAGTTCGAGTCGGCGAACCTGCAGCAGCGCGTGCCGTCGATCGCACGACAGGCCACGACCGTCGGCGCGACCACCGTGGTCGCCGAGACCGTCGAGGGCCTGCAGTCCGGCGACGACCTCCGTGCCCTCGTGACCGGCGTCCGCAGCCAGCTCGGCGACGGCGCTGCCGTGGTCGTCCTGGGCGCGGTCATCAACGACAAGCCCGTCGTCATCGTGGCCACCAACGACGCTGCCCGCGCGGCCGGTGTCCAGGCCGGTCCGCTCGCGAAGGAGGCGGCCGGGGTCCTCGGTGGTGGCGGTGGCGGCAAGCCCGACCTCGCGCAGGGCGGTGGCACCGACGCGTCGGCGCTCCCGGCCGCGTTGCGTGCGGTGACCGACCGGCTCGCGGCCTGACCGTGGCGATCCGATCCGGGCGCCGGCTCGGCGTCGACGTCGGGCGAGCCCGGATCGGTGTCGCCGTGTGCGACCGTGACGGGCTCCTCGCGACGCCCGTCGAGACCGTCGCCCGGAAGGAGGCCACCGACGTGCGCCGGATCGTCGAGATCGCCGAGGAGTACGACGTCCTCGAGATCGTGGTGGGTCTGCCGCTGTCGATGTCCGGCGGGGACACCCCGTCGACCGCCGACGCCCGAGCGTTCGCCGAGCGTCTCGCCGAGCACCGGCCCGTGCGGCTCGTGGACGAGCGGCTCTCGACGGTGACCGCGCAGCGCGGGCTGCACCAGGCCGGGAAGAGCACGAAGAAGTCCCGCGCCGTGATCGACCAAGCGGCCGCTGTTATCATTCTGCAACACGCGCTCGACCACGAGCGTGCGTCCAGTGCCCCACCGGGGGCCACGCTCCCCTGACAGTGCGCCACAGCACCGTTCCCCTGACCGCGGCTGCCACACCGTCGCCCAGCACCGTAGCCCAGGCGGAGTTCCCGACCGAGAGACCGAGGACCGTTGGCAGACGACCTGGACTGGAACGCGATCATCGCGCCCGGCAACGACGCCGAGGGGCGGAAGACGACTTCCGCCCGAGAGGCCACCGCACGACCGATGTCCCGCCGCGAGGCCCGAGCAGCCGAGGCGGCGGCTGAGGCAGCTCGCGCTGCTGACGCCGACGCACCCGCTCCGGCCGGAGCGGCACCCGCAGCACCCGTCCCTCCGACGCGTGCGGGCGTCGACCCCGAGGTGCACGCGCTGCTCACGGGCGAACTGCACGTCGACGACGACGGCCTTGGAGGCGCGGGAGACGACGGACGCGGCGGTCGCGGCGGACGCGGGGGAGCCTCCAGGGCGCCACGCGAGCCCCGTGAGCCGCGACGCCGCCGACGCCGCGGACCCCTCATCGCCGGCATCGTGATCGTCGCGGTCGTGCTCGGCGTCGGGGTCTCGGCGTACGCGTTCGCTGCGCCGAAGGTGCAGCAGGTCATCGCCGCGATCAGCGGCGACAAGGAACCCGACGACTACACGGGCAGCGGCACCAGCAAGGTGACCATCACGATCAAGCAGGGCGACATCGGCGAGGACGTCGCGAAGACGCTGCAGCGCAGCGGCGTCGTGAAGGACTCGAAGGTGTTCTACAAGCTGCTGCTCGCCTCGCCCGACGTGCAGTTCCAGCCCGGCTCGTACTCCCTCAAGAAGGAGATGAGCTCGAAGTCGGCCCTCGCAGCGCTGCAGGACTCGAAGAACCACGTGCAGGCCTCGATCGTCATCCCCGAGGGCACGGCCCTCAAGGACATCGAAGCGGGCATGGTCTCGAAGGCCGGGCTCACGGCGGCCGAGGTCGACGCCGCGGCGAAGGACCTGTCCGCCTACGGCCTGCCGGCGAACGTCACCACGCTCGAGGGCTGGCTGTTCCCCGCGACGTACCCGATCAACCCCGGGTGGACGGCCACCCAGTACTTCAAGTCGATGGTCGACACGATGAAGGAGCACCTGGCCGCGGCCGGTGTCGCCGAGGCCGACCAGGAGCACGTGATCGTCTTCGCGTCGCTCGTGCAGAAGGAAGCCGGCCTCGCGGCCGACTACCCGAAGGTCGCGCGGGTGTTCCAGAACCGTCTCGACAAGGGGATGCTCCTGCAGTCCGACGCGACGGTGGCGTACGGCACGGGCAACACGCACACCGTCACGACGACCGACGCCGAGCGCGCGGACGCGTCGAACAAGTACAACACCTACGTGCACGAGGGGCTCCCACCGGCGCCGATCTCGAACCCGGGCGACCTCGCGATCACCGCGGTGACGAAGATGGCGACGGGCAACTGGGAGTACTTCGTGACGGTCAACCTGGAGACGGGCGAGACGGTCTTCTCGGACACCTACGCCCAGCACCAGGTGGCGGTCAGGCAGTTCCAGGCGTGGCTGCGCGCGCACCCCGATTACCAGTAGTCGGGGGCGCGTCGCACGGGTCGGCGCTGTGGGAAGATGGACACCATGCTTCGTTGGTTGACTGCTGGTGAGTCCCACGGACCCGAACTGATCGCGATGCTCGAGGGCCTGCCCGCGGGTGTCCCGGTGTCGTTCGAGTCCATCCGTACCGATCTCGCGCGTCGCAAGCTCGGCTACGGCCGCGGCTCGCGCATGAAGTTCGAGCAGGACGAACTGCACGTCTCCGGCGGCGTCCGTCACGGGTACTCCCTGGGCAGCCCGATCGCGATCCGCATCGGCAACACCGAGTGGCCGAAGTGGGTCGAGGTCATGAACCCCGAGCCGGTCGAGCAGACCGAGATCTCGCGTGGTCGCAGTGCGCCCCTGACCCGGCCGCGTCCCGGGCACGCGGACCTGGTCGGCATGCAGAAGTACGGCTTCGACGAGGCCCGTCCGATCCTCGAGCGTGCCTCCGCCCGCGAGACCGCGGCCCGGGTGGCGCTCGGCGCCGTCGCGAAGGCCTTCCTCGCCGAGCTCGGCATCCGGTCGGTCGCGCACACCCTGCAGGTCGGCACCGTCCGGGTGCCGGACGGCACGGCGCTCCCGCTCCCCGACGACGTCGACCGTCTCGACGACGACCAGCTGCGCTGCTTCGACGCCGAGACCTCGGCGCGCATGGTCACCGAGGTCGAGGCCGCGAAGAAGGACGGCGACACGCTCGGCGGTGTCGTCGAGGTCCTGTTCTACGGCGTGCCCCCGGGCCTCGGCTCGCACGTGCAGTGGGACCGCCGTCTCGACGCCCGGCTCGCCGCAGCGATCATGGGCATCCAGGCGATCAAGGGCGTCGAGGTCGGCGACGGCTTCGCGACCGCCGCTCGTCGCGGGTCCGAGGCGCACGACGAGTTGTTCCGTGAGGACGGCGAGATCTACCGCACGACCGACCGCGCCGGCGGCACCGAGGGCGGTATGTCCACGGGCACCGTGCTCCGCGTCCGCGCCGGCATGAAGCCGATCGCGACGGTCCCGCACGCGCTGCACACCGTCGACGTCACCACCGGTGAGGACGCCTCGGCGCACCACCAGCGTTCCGACGTCTGCGCCGTCCCGGCTGCGGGCGTCGTGGCCGAGGCCATGGTCGCGCTCGTGCTCGCCGACGCCGTGCTCGAGAAGTTCGGCGGCGACAACGTCGTCGAGACGAAGCGGAACCTCGACGCGTACCTCGCGTCGATCCCGGAGACGCTGCGCACCCGGCGCACCGAGGCCGCCGAGCACACCTCGGCCTGGTGACGCACGCACCCGAGCCGGCGGCGGAGTCGTCGTCGGCCGGTCCCGCGGCACCGGTCGTCATCATCGGGCCGATGGGCGCCGGGAAGTCCAGCGTCGGCAAGCGCGTGGCCAAGGCGCTCGGTGTGCCCTTCACGGACACCGACCGGGTGATCGTCCGCGAACACGGACCCATCCCGGGCATCTTCGCCGACCGCGGCGAGCCGGCGTTCCGCGAGCTCGAGGCGCAGGCCGTGCGCACCGCGATGGCGACCGGCGGCGTGATCGCCGTCGGTGGCGGGGCCGTCACACACGTGGCGACGCGCGAGGCCATGGCCGGCGCCGCCGTAGTCCTGCTCACCGTCTCGCCCGAGGCCGTCGCCGACCGCATCGCCGGCAGTGACCGACCGCTGCTGGCGAACGGCGGCATCGACGCCTGGCAGACCATCATGGACGAGCGGGCGGCCACCTACGCCGAGCTCGCGCACGCGGTGTTCGACACCTCGCGCCGGCCGATGTCGCACGTCGTCGACGACGTCGTGGCGTGGCTGCGGCTCGCCGACGGGCCCACGGGACCGTCCAGCACCACGAACGAAGGAGCACCGTGACCGAGTCCCCCCAGTCGATCCTGCCGGAAGGCACCACCGAGATCCGCGTCGGCGGGGACGACGGGTACGTCGTGGCCGTCGGGAACGGTCTGCTCGGGTCCGTGCCGGCACTGCTCGGCCCGCGCGTGGCGAAGGTCCTCATCGTGCACGCGCCGACCCTCGGTGCGCGCGCGAACGACCTCCGCCAGCTGCTCGTCGACGCCGGCCTCGAAGCCCTCATCGCCGAGGTCCCCGACGCCGAGGGCGCCAAGCGCGTCGAGGTCGCGGCGTTCTGCTGGCAGATCATGGGGCAGTCCGACTTCACCCGCACCGACGCGGTCATCGGCCTCGGCGGCGGAGCGGTCACCGACCTCGCCGGGTTCGTGGCGGCGACGTGGCTGCGCGGTGTCCCGTACGTCGCGATCCCGACGAGCGTGCTCGGCATGGTCGACGCGAGCGTCGGCGGCAAGACCGGCATCAACACGAACGAGGGCAAGAACCTCGTCGGCGCCTTCTACCCGCCGCGTGCCGTCGTCGCGGACATCGACCTCGTCCGCACCCTGCCGCGCAACGAGATCCTCACCGGGTTCGCCGAGATCGTGAAGGCCGGGTTCATCGCCGTGCCGGAGATCCTCGAGATCGTCGAGGCGGACGTCGCCCGGGTCACCGATCCGTCGACGCCGGAGTTCCGCCGGGTCGTCGAGCTCGCGATCGAGCTCAAGGCGCAGGTGGTCTCCGACGACTTCACCGAGCAGGGCCGCCGCGAGATCCTCAACTACGGACACACCCTCGGGCACGCGATCGAGCACGCCGAGCGCTACCAGTGGCGGCACGGTGCCGCGGTGGCCGTCGGGATGGTGTTCGCCGCCGAACTCGCGCGCCTCACCGGACACCTCGATGACGCGACGGTCGACCGGCACCGAGCGATCCTCGAGTCGCTCGAGCTCCCCACGTCGTACGGCCTCGGCCGCTGGGAGGGCCTCCTCGCCACGATGCGTCGTGACAAGAAGGCCCGCGCCGGCATGCTGCGGTTCATCATCCTGGACGGCGTCGGCAAGCCGGTCACCCTCGAGGGTCCCGAGGACCACCTGCTGTTCACCGCCTACCAGGAGGTCGGGGTCTAGGCAGCGAACTGCTGCAGGTGTTTCCGCCGCGTTTCGACCGGGAAACACCCTCGAAACCGAGCGCCGCTAGCGTTCTCGCCATGTCCGGACCAGTCCTCGCCCCGTTCCCCACCGAGCTCCGTGTCGGCGTCCCCGAGTGGCTCCGGGCTGCGCAGCTCGCGGCCCCGAGCACATTGCACGGTCGCGCGGAACGGTTCGCGCTCGTGACCGAGCTGGCCACCCGGAACGTCGACGAGGGCACCGGCGGACCCTTCGCCGCGTTGGTCGTCGACGAGGAGTCCGGCGACGTGCTGTCGATCGGCACGAACCTGGTCCTGCACTCCAACGTGTCGTCGATGCACGCCGAGGTCGTCACGATCGGCCTGGCGCACGCCCGGGTCGGCGCGTGGAACCTCGGCCGTGACGTCGGGCGGCGACGCACCCTCGTGGTGAACGCGCAGCCGTGCGTGATGTGCCTCGGTGCACTGCTGTGGTCGGGGGTGTCGGCCGTGGAGTTCGCCGCCGACTGTGCCACGGTCGAGCGCATCACCGGGTTCGACGAGGGGCCGGTGCCGTCCGACTGGCAGGAGCAGCTGCGCGCCCGGGGCATCGACGTCCACCAGGAGCACGGTGTCGGGGCGGAGCACGCGTTGCACCGATTCCGGGAGCTCGTCGAGTCCGGCGCCACCGCTCGCTACAACGGCGACGGCGCCTGACCCGGCCGGCTCACCGCAGCACGCGGCGGGTGCGCCGCCACCACCACTTCACCCGCATCGAGACGGTGATGACGTCGGTCCGTCGCCACTCGCGGTACTCCGGCATGGTGGCTCCGAGCTCCCAGGCGTCCACCTCATCGTCATCGTCGTCCATGCCCGGCGCGTCGGGCAGCGGTCTGAAGATCGCCATCAGTCGTCTCCCTCGGGTCGTTCGGTCGACCGCGGTGTCGAGCGTCTCCGGAGCGCCCGAGACGCCAGCCGTCGGTCCTTCTTCGACCACCACGCTACGGTCTCGAGCCGTCGGAGCACAGTCGCTGAAATGTCGTACGCACGGTCCTCTTCTCGCTGCGACACGGACCACGTGAACCGGTCCCACGCGTGGTCGCGATCGGCGGTCCGGCGGTTCTGGAACGCCCCGAACCAACTGACGACGGCGGCGACGATCGCCGCGCCCGCGGCGATCACCGCCCCGATGACTGCTGTCTCCATGCCCGCAGCCTGACGCCGTGGAGGCGCACCGACGGCGGACGTCAGCCGATCTGTGGACGGTGAGCCGCGCCTCCAGGCTGTGGAGGACCGACCACGCAGGCCGGGGGAGCACACTGGACCCGTGCCCACTCCGCCCCGCCTGAGCGACCTCGGCGGCTCGCCGGAGGTCGCGGCCGGAACGCTCCGGTCCCGCGGCCGACGGTTCGCCGAACTCCTCGCCATCGCCCGCCGTCACGAGCTCCTGCCGTTCCGCCGCCTCGACTTCTCGCACGACCCGGCGACCTCAGCGCTCCGGACCCGCCAGGCCGACCACCTGCGCCGTGCCCTCGAGGAGGCGGGCGGCGGGTTCGTGAAGATGGGACAGCTGCTGTCGACGCGCGACGACCTGCTCCCCGAGGAGTGGACCGAGGGCCTCGCGCACCTGCAACGGAGCGTCACCCCGGCCGACCCGGACGACGTCCGGGCGCTCCTCGAGCGCGAGCTCGGTGCTCCCGTGGACCAGGTCTTCGCCGCCTTCGACCCGGTCCCGGTCGCCGCGGCGTCGATCGCCCAGGTGCACCGCGCGCGGCTCGTGGACGGGACGAGCGTCGCGGTGAAGGTGCAGCGGCCGGGGATCGACCGAGCGGTGCGTCGGGACGTCGACATCGCGCTCCGGGTGGTCCGGTTCATGTCCCGGCTCTCGACCGAGGCCCGTCAGGTCGGCGTGCAGGACGTCGCCGCGCAGTACGCCGACGACCTCGTGCGGCAGGTGGACTTCTCGTCGGAGCTCCGGAACCTCGTCACGCTCCGGGCCGCCCAGGCCCGCAGCGCCCGCCCGGACGAGGTGCGGTTCCCCACCCCGTACCCGGACCTCTCCGGGCGTCGGGTGCTCGTGATGGAGTTCCTGGAGGGCGACACCCTGAGCGCCATCCGGTCGGAGCGGTCCGACCGTGACCTCGACGAGCCGATGCGTGCGATCCTGCGCGCGTTCCTCCGGCAGGTCGTGTTCGACGGGGTGTACCACGCCGACATGCACCCCGGGAACATCCTGCTGCTGCCGGACGGCCGACCCGGACTCATCGACTTCGGATCCGTCGGGCGGCTCGACCCCGGCCTCCGGGACACCGTGCAGCAGCTCCTCGCCGCGTACATCCAGGACGACACCGAAGCGATCGCCGACGCGGTGCTGCGGATGGCGCCCGTCCGTGACGCCGAGGACGAACCCGACTTCCGTCGCGCCATCGCCCGTTTCGTCGCGGACGAGCTCGGGCCGGGTGCCCGCATCGGCGTGGAGACGGTGGACGATGCCGTCGAGGTGTTCGGACGGTACCGGTTGAAGCCGCCGCCGGACTTCGTGGCCGCGGCCCGCGCCCTCGCGATCTTCGAGGGCACGCTCCGCACGCTCGCGCCGTCGTTCGACCTGCTCGAGGAGTCCCGCGGCCTCGCCCGCGAGCAGATCCGCGACCAGCTCCGGCCCGGGAAGCTCCGGGACGTCGCGGTGCGCGAGCTGTTCGGGGTCGTGTCGGCCGCACGCCGTCTGCCCCGGCGCGTGGACCGGATCGGCGAGGCGATCGAGACCGGCAAGCTCTCGGTCAACATCCGGCTGTTCGCGGACCGACGGGACCGACGCACGCTGAACGGCGTCGTCCGCCGGGTCCTGCTCGTGCTGCTCGGTGCCGGGGCGGGCATCCTGGCGATCGTGTACCTGGCGTCACCGGCCCGGCCGACCGCCGTGATCTCCACGGGCGTCGCCGGTGCACTGCTCGGGGGAGCGGCGGTGGTGCTGCTCGGCTGGGCGGCGATCGACTCGGTGCTGGCGCGGAAGCGCGAATGAGCCGTCCGCTACACTCGTCCGGGGCGTTCTCGCCCGCAGACCTTCACAACACGACGAACGGGACATCGAACACTCATGGCCAGTACCACTGACATCAAGAACGGCGCCGTTCTCATCATCGACGGGCAGCTCTGGTCGGTCGTCGAGTTCCAGCACGTCAAGCCGGGCAAGGGCGGTGCGTTCGTCCGCACCAAGCTCAAGAACGTCGTGTCGGGCAAGGTCGTCGACCGCACCTTCAACGCCGGCGCGAAGATCGACACCGCGGTCGTCGACCGTCGCGACTACCAGTACCTCTACGAGGACGGCGACTCGTACGTGTTCATGGACACCGACACGTACGACCAGATCCCGGTGTCGGCGACGGTCGTCGGGGACGCCAAGAACTTCCTGCTCGAGTCGGCGATGGTCACCATCGCGATGAACGAGGGCAACCCGCTGTACGTCGAGCTCCCGACGTCGATCGTGACCGAGGTCGAGACCGAGCCCGGCCTGCAGGGCGACCGCTCGTCCGGCGGCACCAAGGACGCGACGATCATCGCGACGGGTCACCGCATCCAGGTCCCGCTGTACCTCGAGAGCGGCACCCTGGTGAAGATCGACACGCGCGACGGCAGCTTCCTCGGCCGCGTCAACTCCTAGGCGCTGACCGTATGAGTGCTCGTTCGAAGGCCCGCAAGCGCGCCCTCGACATGCTGTACGTGGCCGAGGTGCGGGAGCTGCCGATCTCGGACGTCCTCGCGACCGAGACCGTGCGGCACCTGGACCAGCCGGAGCGCGCCTCCAGCTGGGACTACGCACGACAGATCGTGACGGGTGTCGACGACGACCGCGCGGAGCTCGACAAGGTGATCGTCGAGCACGCGCAGGGCTGGTCGATCGCCCGGATGCCCGTCCTCGACCGGTGCATCCTGCGCATGGGCGTCTGGGAGCTCCGGTTCAACCCCGAGGTGCCCGACGCCGTGGCGATCGCCGAGGCTGTCGAGCTCGCCCAGTCGCTCTCGACGGAGGAGTCCGCCGGGTTCGTCAACGGCGTGCTCGGAGCGGTCGCCGGCGGGCGCGCACCCGGCGAGAAGTCGAGCGGTGCACCGTCCGGTCGGACGGTCGCAGAGGACCAGGAGTCCCGGTAGGGTTGACCACGTCAGCATCCTTTAATGCCGTCCGGTGAGGCGGGGAAGGAGGTCGGCGTGGGAACCAGAACGGTTCTGCAGCACCCCGACATCACGCGTGCTCTGACACGCATCGCGCACGAGATCCTCGAGGCCAACCACGGCGCCTCGGACCTCGTGCTCCTGGGCATCCCGACACGGGGTGCCGTCCTGGCCGAGCGCCTCGACCGCATCCTGTCGGACATCGAACCCGAGTGGACGAGCGAGCCGGCGGTGACCGGGGCGGACGGGTCGACTCCCGGGCGGTCGCACCGCGTCGGCACGCTCGACGTCACGATGCACCGTGACGACCTCGGGCACGGCATCGGTCGCGCCCCGCACCGGACGACCATCCCGGCGAGCGGCATCGACGGCAAGGTCGTCGTGCTCGTCGACGACGTCCTGTACTCCGGCCGCACGGTCCGGGCGGCGCTCGACGCGCTGCAGGGGATCGGGCGCCCGCGTGCGGTCCGGCTCGCGGTCCTGGTCGACCGGGGGCACCGCGAGCTCCCGATCCGTGCAGACCACGTCGGCAAGAACCTGCCGACGGCCTCCGACGAGCGGGTCACCCTCCGCCTGACCGAGACCGACGGCACCGACGAGGTCGTCATCGAACAGAGCGAGACGCAGAGCGACGGGGGGACCGCGTGAAGCACCTCCTCTCCACCGCCGACCTCTCCCGCGCCGAGGCGATCCACATCCTCGACGTCGCCGAGGAGATGGCCGAGGTCAACACCCGCGAGGTCCGCAAGCTCCCGGCACTCCGCGGCAAGACGGTCGTGAACCTCTTCTTCGAGGACTCCACGCGCACCCGGATCTCGTTCGAGGCCGCCGCGAAGCGACTCTCCGCCGACGTCCTGAACTTCGCCGCGAAGGGCTCGAGCGTCTCGAAGGGCGAGTCCCTCAAGGACACCGTGCAGACCCTCGGCGCCATGGGCATCGACGGCATCGTCATGCGGCACGGCGCGTCCGGGGCGCCCCGCGTCCTCGCCGACGCCGACTGGATCGACGTCCCCGTGGTCAACGCCGGCGACGGCACGCACGAGCACCCCACGCAGGCGCTGCTCGACGCGTTCACGATGCGCCGTCGCCTGCACGGTGCCGGCAGCCGCGGCCAGGGCCTCGACGGCGTGCGCGTGCTCATCGTCGGCGACGTCCTGCACAGCCGCGTCGCACGGAGCAACGCGTGGCTCCTCCGGACCCTCGGCGCGAGCGTGACGTTCGCCGCGCCGCCGACGCTGCTGCCCGCGACCACGACGCCGTTCGGGGCCGCCGTGCACCACGACCTCGACGTCGCCCTCGCCGAGGACCCGGACGTCGTGATGACGCTCCGCATCCAGCAGGAGCGGATGAACGACGCCTTCTTCCCGAACCCGCGGGAGTACACCCGGCACTGGGGGCTCACGGCGAGTCGATTCGCTCGGCTGGACGAGCGCACCCTGATCATGCACCCCGGTCCGATGAACCGCGGCCTCGAGATCGCCGGCGTCGCCGCCGACGACCCGCGCTCGACGGTCGTCGAGCAGGTCGAGAACGGCGTGTCGGTCCGGATGGCCGTGCTCTACCTGGCCCTCACAGGGTCCGAACCGAACGCAGCAACGAAGGAGACCGTCGCATGACCGCCCACCTCATCCGCGGCGCGCAGCTGGTCGACGGCACGCGTGCCGACATCCGTCTGGAGGCGCGGCGCATCACCGCGGTCGGGTCCGGTCTCGACGCGGCCGGCGCCACGGTCGTCGACGCGGACGGGCTGATCGCCCTGCCCGGTCTCGTGGACCTCCACACCCACCTGCGCGAGCCCGGCTTCGAGGAGTCGGAGACGGTGCTCACCGGCTCGCGTGCCGCGGCCGCCGGCGGCTTCACCGCCGTGAACGCGATGGCGAACTCGTCGCCGGTGGCCGACACGGCCGGCGTGGTCGAGCAGGTGCAGGCGCTCGGTGACGACGCCGGGTACGTCACGGTCCGCCCGATCGGCGCGGTCTCGCAGGGACTGCAGGGGACGCACCTGTCCGAGATCGGTGCGATGGCGACGAGCCGGGCGAAGGTGCGGGTGTTCTCGGACGACGGCTCGTGCGTGTCCGACCCGCTCCTGATGCGTCGGGCGCTCGAGTACATCAAGGGCTTCGGCGGCGTGCTCGCGCAGCACGCGCAGGAGCCCAGGCTGACGATCGGCGCGCAGATGAACGAGGGCCGACTGTCGTCGGAGCTCGGGCTCGCGGGTTGGCCGGCCGTCGCGGAAGAGGCGATCATCGCCCGCGACGTGCTGCTCGCCGACCACGTCGGAGCACGACTGCACGTCTGCCACGTCTCGACCGCCGGCAGCGTCGAGGTGATCCGCTGGGCGAAGTCCCGCGGCATCGACGTCACGGCCGAGGTCACCCCGCACCACCTCGTGCTGACCGAGGACCTCATCGCCGGACACGACGACGCCCCGGGGTACGACGCCCGCTACAAGGTCAACCCGCCGCTGCGCTCCCGCGAGGACGTCGACGCGCTCCGGGCCGCCCTGGCCGACGGCACGATCGACATCGTCGCGACCGACCACGCCCCGCACACCGCCGAGGCGAAGTGCTGCGAGTGGCCGGCGGCGGCGAACGGCATGGTGGGCCTCGAGTCGGCGCTGAGCGTGGTGCACGCAGCCGTGGTCGACAGCGGCCAGCTCGACTGGGCTGACGTCGCCCGGGTGCTGTCCGAGGCACCCGCCCGCATCGGGCAGGTCGAGGGCCACGGGCAGCGGATCGCCGAGGGTGCCCCCGCCGAGATCACCCTCTACGACCCGTCGGTCCGCCGGGAGTTCGCGGTCACCGACCTCGCGGGCCAGTCGCAGAACTCGCCGTACCTCGGCATGCAGCTGCCCGGCCGTGTCGTCGCGACCTTCCACCACGGGTACCCCACGGTCCTGGCGGGGGAACTCGTCGACGCCGAGACGATCGCCGGGCACGCCCGCGCGACCCGGACGGCGGCGACCGCATGAGCGGTGATGCGCTGCGCTGGCTCGAAGGCGGGATCATCCTCGCCCTCGTCGTCGCGCTGTTCGTCGCCATGGCGCGCACCTGGCGGACGCGGGCCAGGAAGCAGGCGGAAGCCGTGCCTCCAGTCGGTGTCCCGGCCGACCTGTCACCGGCGGCCGGTGCGTGGGACGGGTTCACCGTCGCGACGACCCGCGCCGACCAGCCGCTCGAACGGATCACGGCGGGCGGTCTCGGCTTCCGGGGCCGTGGCGGCGTGACCGTCCACGACACCGGCGTGGTGCTGCACCACGCCGGCACCCCCGACCGGTGGATCGCAGCCGACGCCGTCCGCGGCGCCGACCGTGCCACGTGGGCCATCGACCGTGTGGTCGAGCCCGGGGGACTGGTCCGTCTGCGATGGACGGCGACCGGCGCCGCAGGTGCGACGGATCTCGACACCTACTTCCGGTTCCCGGAGGGCGACGCAGCAGCGCTCGTCGCCCTGCAGGGACTGTCGACGAAGCACGAACACCCGCACACCGCGGGCGAAGGGACGAACTGATGACACGCGAACGGGCCGTACTGGTCCTCGAGGACGGCACCCGGTACGACGGCTGGGCCTACGGCGCCCGCGGGCGCACGCTCGGCGAGGTGGTCTTCGCGACCGGCATGACCGGGTACCAGGAGACGCTCACCGACCCCTCGTACGCCGGGCAGATCGTGGTGCAGACCGCGCCGCACATCGGCAACACGGGTGTGAACGACGAGGACCCCGAGTCCCGTCGCATCTGGGTCGCCGGCTACGTCGTGCGCGACCCCAGCCGCGTCGTGTCGAACCACCGTGCGAACGCGTCGCTCGACGAGCACCTCGTGCGTGACGGCATCGTCGGCATCTCCGGCATCGACACCCGGGCGCTCACCCGCCGGATCCGCGACGCCGGCGCCATGAAGGGCGGCGTGTTCAGCGGTGCCGACGCGGCGCTGTCCGAGTCGGAGCAACTGGACGCGGTCCGCGGGCAGGCGACGATGGCGGGCGCGAGCTTCTCGTCGATCGTGTCGACGCCCGAGGCCTACGTGGTCCCCGCGGTCGGCGAGCAGATCGGCCGGCTGGCCGTGCTCGACCTCGGCGTGAAGGCCTCCACCACGCGCTACCTGGCGCAGCGCGGGTTCGAGGTGCACGTCGTGCCGCAGGACATCACCGCGGCTTCGCTGGAGGAGCTCGCGCCCGACGCGCTGTTCTACTCGAACGGCCCCGGTGACCCCGCGGCATCCGACGCCCAGGTCGAGCTGCTGCAGGCGAGCCTGAAGACCGGACGCCCGTTCTTCGGCATCTGCCTCGGCAACCAGCTGCTCGGCCGTGCGCTCGGCTTCGGCACCTACAAGCTGCCGTTCGGGCACCGCGGCATCAACCAGCCGGTGCTCGACACGACCACGGGCAAGGTCGAGATCACGAGCCAGAACCACGGCTTCGCGGTCGACGCGCCCCTCGGCGAGGTCCTCGAGTCGCCGGCCGGCTTCGGTCGCGTCGAGGTCTCGCACTACTCCCTGAACGACAACGTCGTCGAGGGCCTCCGCGCGCTCGACGTGCCCGCGTTCAGCGTGCAGTACCACCCGGAGGCGGCGGCCGGTCCGCACGACTCCATGTACCTCTTCGACCGGTTCGCGGACCTGGTGCGCGCGCGTCGTGACGGGGAGCCGCTCGACGCGGCCACCGCCGACGCCACGACCCCCGCAGCAGACATCACCAAGGAAGCGAACTGATGCCCAAGCGCGCAGACATCAACTCCGTCCTCGTCATCGGCTCCGGCCCGATCGTCATCGGTCAGGCCGCCGAGTTCGACTACTCCGGTACCCAGGCGTGCCGCGTCCTCCGTGCCGAGGGCGTCCGCGTGATCCTCGTCAACCCGAACCCGGCGACGATCATGACCGACCCGGACTTCGCCGACGCGACCTACATCGAGCCGATCACGAGCGCCTCGCTCGAGGAGATCATCAAGATCGAGCAGCCGGACGCCGTGCTGCCGACCCTCGGTGGTCAGACCGCCCTGAACGCCGCGATCAAGCTCGACGCCGAGGGCATCCTCGACAAGTACGGCGTGGAGCTCATCGGCGCGAAGGTCGACGCCATCCAGCGCGGCGAGGACCGCCAGCTCTTCAAGGAGCTCGTCCTCGAGTCCGGTGCCGACGTGGCCCGCAGCCACATCGCGCACACGCTGGAAGAGGCGAAGGAGTTCGCGAAGGACCTCGGCTACCCGCTCGTCGTCCGCCCGTCCTTCACCATGGGCGGTCTCGGTTCGGGCTTCGCCTACAACGAGGAAGAACTCGTCCGATTCGTCGGTGACGGGCTGCAGTCCAGCCCCACGACCGAGGTCCTGCTCGAGGAGTCCATCCTCGGGTGGAAGGAGTACGAGCTCGAGCTGATGCGCGACAACTACGACAACACCGTCGTGATCTGCTCCATCGAGAACGTCGACCCCGTCGGCGTCCACACGGGCGACTCGATCACCGTCGCCCCCGCGCTGACGCTGACCGACCGCGAGTACCAGAACATGCGGAACATCGGCATCGACATCATCCGTCGCGTCGGCGTGGACACCGGCGGCTGCAACATCCAGTTCGCCGTCGACCCGTCGAACGGCCGCGTCATCGTCATCGAGATGAACCCGCGTGTGTCCCGCTCGTCCGCGCTCGCGTCGAAGGCGACGGGCTTCCCGATCGCCAAGATCGCCGCGAAGCTCGCCATCGGGTACCGCCTCGACGAGATCGAGAACGACATCACCCGCGTCACCCCGGCGAGCTTCGAGCCGACGCTGGACTACGTGGTCGTGAAGACCCCGCGCTTCGCGTTCGAGAAGTTCCCGGCCGCCGACGCCACCCTCACCACGACGATGAAGAGCGTCGGCGAGGCCATGGCGATCGGGCGCAACTACGCCACGGCGCTGCAGAAGTCGCTCCGGTCGCTCGAGAAGCGCGGCTCGTCGTTCCACTGGGACACCCCGGCGGCCGAGCTCGACAAGGACGCCCTGCTGCAGAAGTCGACGATCCCGACGGACGGCCGCATCGTCACGGTGCAGCAGGCGCTCGTCGCCGGCGCCACCGCGGAGGAGGTCTTCGAGGCCACCAAGATCGACCCCTGGTTCATCGACCAGATCGTCCTCATCAACGAGGTCGCGGAAGAGGTTCGATCGGCCGGGACCCTCGACGCGGACACCCTGCGCTGGGCGAAGGAGCACGGCTTCAGCGACGTCCAGATCGCCAGCTTGCGGGGGATCACCGAGCAGGACGCCCGTGACGCCCGCCACGCCCTCGGCATCCGTCCGGTGTTCAAGACCGTCGACACCTGCGCCGGCGAGTTCCCGGCCCTGACGCCGTACCACTACTCGTCGTACGACGCCGAGACCGAGGTCGCCCCGAGCGACCGCAAGAAGGTCGTCATCCTCGGCTCCGGCCCGAACCGCATCGGGCAGGGCGTCGAGTTCGACTACTCCTGCGTGCACGCGTCCTTCGCGCTGAGCGACGCCGGGTTCGAGACGATCATGATCAACTGCAACCCGGAGACGGTCTCCACCGACTACGACACCTCCGACCGCCTGTACTTCGAGCCGCTGACCACCGAGGACGTCCTCGAGGTCATCGAGGCCGAGGCGGCGTCCGGCGAGCTCGTCGGCGTCGTCGTGCAGCTCGGCGGCCAGACGGCCCTCGGGCTCGCGAAGCCGCTCGAGGCCGCGGGCATCCCGATCCTCGGCACCTCGCCGACGGCCATCGACTCCGCCGAGGAGCGCGGGCAGTTCTCCGCGATCCTCGACGAAGCGGGCCTGCTCGCACCGCGGAACGGCACGGCGCACGACCTCGCCAGCGCGACCGCGGTGGCCGAGGAGATCGGCTACCCGGTCCTCGTCCGCCCGTCCTTCGTGCTCGGCGGCCGCGGCATGGAGATCGTCTACGACTCCGCGACCCTCGCCGACTACTTCGACCGGATGGCCGACCAGGCGATCATCGGCCCGGACCTCCCGCTGCTCGTCGACCGCTTCCTGGACGACGCGGTGGAGATCGACGTCGACGCGCTCTACGACGGCGAGCGGCTCTACATCGGCGGCATCATGGAGCACCTGGAGGAGGCCGGCATCCACTCCGGTGACTCGGCCTGCACCCTGCCGCCGGTCGGCCTCGGCCGTGCCGAGATCCAGGGCGTCGTCGACGCGACCGAGAAGATCGCGCGCGGGATCGGCGTCCAGGGGCTGCTCAACGTGCAGTTCGCCATCGGCGCGGGCGTGCTCTACGTCCTCGAGGCGAACCCGCGCGCCAGCCGCACGGTCCCGTTCGTCTCGAAGGCGCTCGGCATCCCCCTCGCGAAGGCCGCGGCCCGCCTGATGACCGGCACCACCATCGACGCGCTCGTCGCCGAGGGCCTCCTGCCCGCCCGCGACGGCGCCTTCGTGCCGATGCAGTCGCCGATCGCCGTGAAGGAGGCCGTCCTGCCCTTCCGCCGCTTCCGCACCCGCGAGGGTCAGGTCGTCGACTCGGTACTCAGCCCCGAGATGCGCTCGACCGGTGAGGTCATGGGCATCGACCGCGACTTCCCGCGCGCGTTCCTCAAGTCGCAGGAGGCCGCGTACGGCGGACTCCCGACGAGCGGCACCGTGTTCGTGAGCGTCGCCGACACCGACAAGCGCCAGGTCGTCCTGCCGGTGCACCGGCTGCAGCAGCTCGGCTTCACGATCACCGCGACCGAGGGCACCGCCGAGGTACTCCGTCGCAACGGCATCGAGGTCACGATCGTCGGCAAGTACAGCGAGGGCGGCGAGAGTGTCGTCGACCTGCTGGCCCGCAACGAGGTCGACATCGTCATCAACACGCCGTCGGGTGCCGCCGGTCGTGCGGACGGGTACGAGATCCGTGCGGCGACGGTCGCGGCGGACAAGCCGCTGTTCACGACGATCGCGCAGCTCGGGGCCGCGGTCGCGGCGATCGAGACGATCGGGTCGCCGCACAGCGTGCGGAGCCTGCAGGACTACGCGCTCGAGCGCGCGACCTGGTGAGCACCACGACCCTGACTGGAGGCCCGGCCTCCTTCGGCGTCCGGCTCGCGTCCGCCATCGGGTCGCGTTCCGCCCTCTGCGTCGGCATCGACCCCCATGCCGCCACCCTGGCGGCGTGGGGGCTCGGCCGCGACGAGCAGGGCCTGACCGCGTTCGGCGCGACCCTGGTCGACGCGGCCGCCGGCCGCGCCGCGGTCGTGAAGCCGCAGATCGCCTTCTTCGAGGCGGCGGGGGTCGCGGGTTACCGTGCGCTCGACGCGACGATCCGTCGGGCACGCGATGCGGGCCTCCTGGTCGTCGCCGACGTCAAGCGGGGCGACATCGGCTCGACGGGGGACGACTACGCGCTCGCGTGGCTGGACCGCGACGGGCCGTTCGCGGCCGACGCGATGACGGTCTCGCCGTACCTCGGGTACGGCTCCTTCGCGGGGACGGTCGAGGTCGCGCGCCGGAACGGTGCCGGCGTCTTCGTGCTGGCCGCGACGAGCAACCCGGAGGCCCGCGTGCTGCAGACCGCCGTGCTCGCCGAGGGGCCTCGTGCGGGGCGGAGCGTCGCTGCCGGTATCGTCTTGGACGTGGCAGACGACAACCGGGCCGGCGGCGACCAGCCCCTCGGGGACGTCGGGCTCGTGCTCGGCGCCACCCTCGACCTCGACGACTTTGGCATCGACGCGGACACCATCGGCACGTCGCCGATCCTCGCTCCGGGCTTCGGTGCCCAGGGCGCCCGCATCGAGGACCTCCGTGCGCTGTACGGCGCGCGAGCGGAGCAGGTGCTCGTGAGCGAGTCCCGCGGCCTGCTCTCCGACGGACCTGACGGCGTGGCGGCCCTCGTCGCCGACCGCGCCGACCGCATCCGCGCCGCGCTGGGGGCGGCCGCATGACGTCGGACCGCGACGACCTCCCCGCCCACCGGAACCCGCCGGAGGTCGACCGTGTCGCCGCTGCGGCGGCCGCGGTGGCGGCACGACGCGCCCGGGCCGCGGTGAAGGCCGCCGTCGCCTCGGGGGAGCGCTCGGCGCTCGACGTCGCCCGCACCGCGTGGTCGGACGCCGAGGCCCCGGCGGAGAAGTCCCTGCGGGTCCGCGACCTGCTGACGAGCCTGCCCGGCATCGGCCCCGCGCGCGCCGAGTCGATCATGGGGGACCTGCGGATCGCGCCGTCGAAGCGCCTCGGCGGCCTCGGCACCCGGCAGCGTTCGGAGCTCGCCGAGTGGCTCGCGGCCCGCGGTCGGAAGCGCGGTTCCTCGAAGCTCGTCGTCCTCGCCGGGCCCACCGCGGTCGGCAAGGGCACCGTGAGCGCGTACATCCGGGAGCAGTACCCCGACGTCAACCTCAGCGTGTCGGCGACCACCCGGAAGCCCCGCCCGGGCGAGGTCGACGGGGTGCACTACTACTTCGTGGACGACGCCGAGTTCGACCGGATGGTCCGCGACCGCGAGCTGCTCGAGTGGGCGACGGTGCACAACTCGTACCGGTACGGCACGCCCCGCCCGCCGATCGACCGCGCACTGGACGCCGGCGACAAGGTGATGCTCGAGATCGACCTGCAGGGCGCCCGGCAGGTACGCGACGCCATGCCGGAGGCCGTCCTCGTCTTCCTGCTGCCCCCGTCGTGGGAGGAACTCGTCCGCCGACTGATCGGTCGTGGCACCGAATCGGCCGAGGAACAGGCCCGCCGGCTCGACACCGCGAAGGTCGAACTCGCCGCCCAGGACGAGTTCGACGTGCGCATCGTGAACTCCGATGTCGGCACTGCGGCACGCGAGGTCGTAGACTTGTTCACTGCGCCCTAGCCGGGCGCGCCTGCGCCCCGCCGGGTGCGACCGATCTTTCCGTCGACAGGAGACACCATGGCCAACCCCCAGGGCATCATCGACCCGCCCATCGACGACCTGCTCGCCAAGGTGGAGTCGAAGTACGCGCTCGTCATCTTCGCGTCGAAGCGCGCGCGGCAGATCAACGACTACTACGCCGACTTGCACGAGGGCTCGCTCTTCGACAACGTCGGCCCGCTGGTCGACTCGACGATCGACGACAAGCCGCTGTCCGTCGCTCTGCACGAGATCAACGAGGACAAGCTCACCGTCACCAAGCAGCAGCAGCCCGCCGACTGATCGCGGTGACGAGCAGCAACCTGCGCCTCTTCACGTCCGAGTCGGTGACCGAGGGGCACCCCGACAAGATCTGCGACCAGATCTCGGACACGATCCTCGACGCACTGCTCACGGTCGACCCGCACGCGCGCGTCGCCGTCGAGACGATGGTCACGACCGGCCTGGTGCACGTCGCCGGTGAGGTCACGACCTCCGGCTACGTCGAGATCCCGAAGCTGGTCCGTGACGTCATCACGGGCATCGGGTACAACTCCTCCGAGGTCTCCTTCGACGGCCGCACCTGTGGCGTCGAGGTCTCCATCGGTGCGCAGTCGCCCGACATCGCCCAGGGTGTCGACGAGTCCCTCGACGCGCGCTCCGGCGCCGGCGTGGACCCGCTCGACCGGCAGGGCGCAGGCGACCAGGGCATCATGTTCGGCTTCGCGACGAACGAGACCCCCGAGTACATGCCGGTGGCGATCTGGCTCGCGCACCGCCTGGCCGAACGCCTGGCAGCGGTCCGCAAGTCGGGCGAGCTGACGTTCCTCCGCCCGGACGGCAAGACCCAGGTCACGGTCGGGTACGACGGCGTCGTGCCGAAGACCGTCGAGACCGTGGTGCTCTCCACGCAGCACGCGCCGTCCGTCACGCTCGACGAGCTCACCGCCGCCATCACCGAGCACGTGATCCGCCCGGTCCTCGACCAGGTGGACCTCGACTCGTCGCACGTCGACGTCATCGTGAACCCGACCGGCCGGTTCGAGATCGGTGGCCCCCAGGGCGACGCCGGACTCACCGGGCGCAAGGTCATCGTCGACACGTACGGCGGTGCCTCCCGGCACGGCGGCGGTGCGTTCAGCGGCAAGGACCCGTCGAAGGTCGACCGCTCGGCCGCCTACGCCCTGCGCTGGGTCGCGAAGAACGCGGTCGCCGCGGGTCTCGCCGACCGTCTCGAGGTGCAGGTCGCGTACGCGATCGGCCGTGCGAAGCCGGTCGGACTGTACGTCGAGTCGTTCGGCACCGGTCACGTGGACGACGCCACGATCGAGGCCGCGATCCTGCAGGTCTTCGACCTCCGTCCGGCCGCGATCATCCGCGACCTCGACCTGCTCCGTCCGATCTACGCGCAGACCGCGACGTACGGGCACTTCGGCCGCGAGCTCCCCGGGTTCACCTGGGAGCAGCTCGATCGTGTCGAGGAACTCCGCGCCGCCGCAGGACTCGTCGCCGCAGCCGTCTGAGCCACCGCGTGACCACCGTCGCGCGCGTCGTCCTCGACTCGCCGCTCCCGCAGTTGGACCGTCTGTTCGACTACCGGGTGCCGGACGGGCTCGAGGACGACTGCGTGCCGGGGGTCCGCGTCAAGGTCCCGCTCCGGACGGGTGCGCGGATGTCCGACGCGTACGTCGTCGAGCTCGTCGACCAGGGGGACTACCCCGGGGAGCTCAGCGACATCGAGACGGTGGTCTCCCCGGTGCCGGTGCTCGCCCCGGAGATCTGGACGCTCGCCCGCGCCGTGGCCGACCGGGCCGCCGGAGTCGCGTCGGACGTCCTCCGGCTCGCCGTCCCGACGCGCCAGGTCCGTGCCGAGAAGGCCTGGCTGGCCCGCGACACGTCGTGGTCGCCACCGGTGGTCGAGGCCCCGTCCGTCACCGGCTACGCCGACGGCGTCCTGGAGGCACTGCTCGCCGACCACGGTCGCGCTGCGGTCGCCGCCGTCCCCCACCCGGTCGCGCTCGGTGACGCAGACGCGCCGGTCTGGGTCCCGGGGTGGGCCGCGACGCTCGCCCAGGCAGCAGCGCACACCGTCGCCGCCGAGCAGTCCGCCGTCATCGCCGTGCCGGACTTCCGCGACGTCACCGACCTCGAACGGGCGCTGCTGGCGGTGCTGCCCGCCGAACGGGTGGTGCGGTTCGACGCCAAGCAGACGAACGGGCAGCGCGCCAAGGCCCTGCTCCAGGCGCGGACCCACGCGGTCGTCGCGATCGGCAACCGGACCGCGATGTACGCGCCGGCGACCGAGCTCGGCCTCATCGCGATGTGGGACGACGGGGATGCCTCGTTCATCGAGCCGCGTGCCCCGTACGTGCACACCCGGGACGTCGCCCTCGTCCGGGCTGCACAGTCCGGTGCAGCGCTGCTGTTCCTGTCGCACGCCCGGAGCACCGACGTGCAACGGCTGGTCGAGCTGCACTGGCTGCAGGACGTCACGCCGTACCGGGTGAAGACACCCAAGGTGATCCCCACCGTCCAGCAGACCGGTGCGGAGGGCTACGCCGCCCAGGCCCGCATCCCGAGCTCCGCGTGGCGTGCCGCGCGCGAGGCCAGCCAGCACGGGGCGGTCCTCGTGCAGGTCGCCAGCCCGGGGTTCGGCACCGGACTGGTGTGCGCCGAGTGCGGCGAGCGGGCGCACTGCCGGATCTGCGGCGGCCCGCTCGGCAGTCCGCACCGGGGCGCGACGCCGCAGTGCCGGTTCTGCGGCGCACTCGCGGTCGGGTTCCGCTGCCCGACGTGCGGCAACGGCACCGTGAAGCCCGTCGGCCAGGGAGCCCAGCGCACCGCGGACGAGCTCGGGCGCGCCTTCCCGGGGACGCGGATCGTGGTCGCCGACGGCTCACGACCCCTCGACGAGGTCCCGGACCGGCCGTCGGTCGTCGTCGCGACCCGCGGGGCCGAGCCGAGCGTGCCCGGCGGCTACGCCTGCGTCCTGCTGCTCGACGGCGAACGCATGCTCGCCCGCGAGGGGCTCCGCGTGCAGGAGGACGTCCTGCGCTTCTGGACGAACGCCGCCGCGAAGGGTGCGCCAGGGGCCGAGGCCTACCTCGTCGGCATCGGCGGCAAGCTCGCGACGGCCCTTGCGCTCTGGCGACTCGACGGGCCCGCGCACGACGAACTCGTCGATCGGCGCGAACTGCACTTCCCACCGGCGGTCCGGGTCGCGACGTTGAGCGGTACGGACGAGGCCGTGACGGCCGCGGTCGAGGCGCTCGAGGGGCTCACCGCCGGCGCAGTGCTCGGGCCCGTGCCGGTCGAGGACGACGCGCTCCCGGGGACCGTCCGCGCGATCGTGCGCTTCCCGTACGCGCACGGCGCCGAGGTCGCGGCGACGCTCAAGGCCGAGGTGATCCGGCGGTCGTCGACCCGTCGGGTGCTGCCGGGCGGGAACCGACGTCGTGCGGCGCCGGCGCTCCGGGTGCGGCTCGACGACGCGGAGCCCTTCAGCGAGGTCTGACCCGGCCGGCCGCGCACCCGTGTCCGCGGGGGCGAGGCGGACCCGCACCGTGCCTCCAGGCCGCCCGTCGCGCCGCGCGCCGCCCGCGCGCCGTCCGCCCGCCGACCCGGAACGACGAGTCCGACGTCGTACGACATCGGCGATGTCGCTCCCGCGCGTCCGCGAATGCGCGCGTGCGCAACGAACGACGAGTCCGACGTCGCACGACGTCGGCGATGTCGTACCGAGTCGACCGTCGCCGACCCGCACGACCTGTGCCAGGCTGGACGACGGCGGTCACGAGCCGCCACGGACACACATCACGCACGACGAGGTGACGCGGATGACGCCGATGAGGGCGCTGTACAAGCCGGACACTGCTCCGGGACTGACCATGACCGAACGGCCGGTGCCGGTCCCGACGGAGGACGAGGTCCTCATCCGGGTGCTCCGCACCGGGATCTGCGGGACCGACCTGCACATCCGTCGGTGGGACGCCTGGGCGGCCTCCGCGGTCACGGCCCCGCTCGTCCCCGGACACGAGTTCTTCGGCGAGGTGGTCGAGGTCGGCTCCGCCGTCCGTGACGTCGCCGTGGGGGACCGGGTGTCCGGCGAGGGGCACATCGTGTGCGGGACGTGCCGGAACTGCCGCGCCGGCCGACGCCAGATGTGCATCCGCACGAAGGGGCTCGGGGTCCAGCGTGACGGCGCGTTCGCGGAGTACCTGACCCTGCCGGGCGCGAACGTCTGGGTGCACCACACCGACGTCGACCCCGACGTCGGTGCGCTGTTCGACCCGCTCGGCAACGCGGTGCACACGGCGCTCGCGTTCCCGGTGATCGGCGAGGACGTGCTCGTCACCGGGTGCGGTCCCATCGGGCTCATGGCGATCGCGGTGGCCCGGCACGCCGGCGCCCGGTTCGTGGTCGGCACCGACGTCAGCACGAACCGGCTCGCGATGGCGACCGAGATGGGGGCCGACCTCGGCGTCGACGTCAGCGGTGGCGACGGTGTGGCCGCGCTGCGCGGCGCGCAGGAACGGCTCGGCATGCGCGAGGGCTTCGACGTCGGCTTCGAGATGTCCGGTGCACCGACCGCCCTGCCGTCGATGGTCGACACGATGAACCACGGCGGTCGGATCGCGATGCTCGGGCTGCCGACGGGGGAGATCGGCGTCGACTGGGGGAAGGTCGTCACCCACATGCTGACCGTGAAGGGCATCTACGGTCGCGAGATGTTCGAGACCTGGCAGACCATGAGCTCGATGCTGCAGACCAGCGAGGTCCTGCGGGACCGCATCGGCTCGATCGTCTCGGCGCGGTTCGCCGCCCGGGACTGGGAACCGGCGTTCGCCGCGGCGGCGAGTGCGGACGGCGGCAAGGTCGTCATCGACTGGACGGAGATCTGATGTACGGCGCGATCAAGGACCACCTGGCGGCGGAGCTCGCGGGCATCGAGGACGCCGGGCTGACGAAGCGGGAGCGCGGCATCGCCGGACCGCAGCGCGCGGCGATCGAGGCGGACGGCGTCGACCTGCTGAACTTCTGCGCGAACAACTACCTCGGACTCGCCGACTCCGCCGATCTGGTCGAGGCTGCGAAGGGTGCCCTCGACCGGTGGGGCTACGGCATGGCGAGCGTGCGGTTCATCTGCGGCACGCAAGACCTGCACCTCGACCTCGAGCGACGGGTCTCGTCCTTCCTGGGGACCGAGGCGACGATCCTGTACTCGTCGTGCTTCGACGCCAACGGCGGCCTGTTCGAGGTGCTCCTCGGCGCCGAGGACGCGATCATCTCCGACGAGCTGAACCACGCCTCGATCATCGACGGCGTGCGGCTGTCGAAGGCGCAGCGGTACCGCTACCGGAACCGCGACGTGCAGGACCTCGAGGCGCAGCTGATCGCCGCCGGGGACGCCCGCTTCCGCGCGATCGTCACCGACGGCGTGTTCTCGATGGACGGTTCGATCGCGCCCCTGGCCGAGATCTGCGACCTCGCGGACCGGTACGACGCGCTCGTGATCGTCGACGACTCGCACGCTGTCGGCTTCGTCGGCGAGCACGGTCGGGGCACCCCGGAGCTGTGCGGGGTCGCGGACCGGGTCGACGTCTACACGGGCACGTTCGGCAAGGCCCTCGGGGGCGCCAGCGGCGGGTACGTGGCCAGCCGCCGGGAGATCGTGGACCTGCTGCGGCAGCGGTCCCGCCCGTACCTGTTCTCGAACTCGCTCGCACCGGTGATCGCCGCGGGGACCGTCGCCGCGCTCGACCTCATCGAGCAGTCGGACGACGCTCGAGCCCGGTTGCGCGAGAACGCCGCGCTGTTCCGGTCGCTCATGACGGATGCCGGGTTCGACCTGCTGCCGGGGGAGCACCCGATCGTCCCGGTGATGTTCCACGACGCCGCCCTGACCGCGCGGGTCGCGGACGAGATGCAGACGCGCGGGATCTACGTCACGGCGTTCAGTTACCCGGTCGTCCCGAAGGGCCGGGCGCGGATCCGCGTGCAGCTGTCGGCAGCGCACACCGAGGAGCAGGTCCGGCGGTGCGTGACGGCCTTCACCGAGGCCCGTGCCGCAGCCGACCCCGGCGCCGGCACCGGCACCGCTTCGGTCACGCAGCGCTGACGGGGTGGCGGCGCTCGCGCGGGAACACCACGCCGAGCGCCACCATCCCGATCGAGAGCACCAGGTGGAGCCAGTTGTCCGCCCAGTTCAGCGGCACGAAGTTCGCGCCGAAGGAGTGCCCGGCGGTGAAGAGCCCGTACACCCAGAGCACGAAGTAGACGACGCCGCCGAGGACGAGGTACATCCGTGACCCGGTCGCGTACCCGGCCGCCAGCAGACCGACGACACCGAACAGCAGGTGCACGATGTTGTGCAGCACCGACACCTGGAACAGTCCGAGCAGCATCGCCATCGATCCGTGCCCGGCACCCCCGAGGTCACCGGTGGTCAGGCCGGGGACGAACCCGGCGATCCCGACCAGCAGGAAGACGATCCCGACGAGGAGTGAAACCTTCTGGATGCTCGAACCGGCGTAGCGGTCGGTGGGGGTGGTGACGTCGGACATGGTGGAACCTCCTCGTTCGGCTGCGGCCGACGGTACCGATGCCGGACCCGGCCGTCCGGATGCTGCGGACATGGGAGGATCGAACCCATGCGTCTCGTCGTCGCCGGCAGCCCCGCTGCGGCCGTCCCCACCCTCCGCCGCCTCGCGGCGTCCGAGCACGAGATCGCCGCGGTGCTCACCCGTCCGGCGACCCCGCAGGGCCGGAAGCGCGTCCTCACCCCGACCCCCGTCGCCCAGGTCGCCGAGGAGCTCGGCCTCCCGGTGATCGAGGCCTCCCGCGTCGACGACGAGGTCACCGCGCGCATCGCCGACCTCGGGGTCGACCTCGGCGTCATCGTCGCCTACGGCGCGCTGCTCCGTCGCCCGGCGCTCGACGCCCCGCGGCTCGGCTGGGTCAACCTGCACTTCTCCGACCTGCCGCAGTACCGCGGCGCCGCTCCGGTCCAGCGTGCGGTGATGGCCGGCGACACCCGCACCGCCGCGACGGTGTTCCAGCTCGTCGAGGCGCTCGACGCCGGCCCGGTGTACGCGAGCGACCCGTTCGACATCGACCCCGAGGCCACCTCCGGCGAGGTCCTCGCCGCGATGGCCGAGACCGGCGCCGAGACGGTCGTCCGCGTCGTCGACGGCATCGCCGCCGGCACCGCGGTCGCCACCGAGCAGTCCGGCGAGCCCACCCTCGCCCCGAAGCTCACCATCGACGACGGCCGCGTCGACTTCGCCGCACCCGCCGCCGCCGTCCACGCCCGCCTGCGCGGGGTCACGCCCGAGCCCGGTGCGTACGCCCACCTCGGCGAGACCCGCGTCAAGCTGCTCCGCAGCTCCAGACTGCCGGGAGGCACGCCGGACCCCGCCCCGTCGCTCGCCCCCGGCGCGCTGACCGTCCAGGGCGGTCGGCTGCTCGTCGGGACCGCCGACGATCCGCTCGTGCTCACCGAGGTGCAGCCGGCAGGGAAGAAGGCGATGGACGCCGCCGCCTGGGCCCGCGGCCTGGGCGGACTCGACGGGAAGGTCCTCGCATGAGCGGCACGAACTCCGGCCAGCGCCGGAACCACGGTCCCCGGCAGACCAGCGCCCGACGGGTGGCGTTCGACGTCCTCCGCGCCGTGCAGGTCGACGACGCGTACGCGAACCTGCTCCTGCCGACGCGCATCCGCCGTGCGGGCCTGAGCGCGCGAGACGCTGCGTTCGCGACCGAGCTGACCTACGGGTCCATCCGGATGCTCGGTCGGTACGACGCGATCGTCGCCCTCGCTTCGGGACGCCGGATCGACAACATCGAGTCCGACGTGCTCGACGTCATGCGCCTCGGTGCCCACCAGCTGCTCGGCATGCGCACCCCGACGCACGCCGCGGTGTCCGCCACGGTCGAGCTCGCCCGCGAGGTCGGCGCCCACCGTGCCACCGGCTTCGTCAACGCCGTGCTGCGCAAGGTCGGCGCCCGCACCGACGACGAGTGGGACGCGCTCATCACCGAGGGGCGTGGTGGTGACGCGCTCCTCGCTGCCCGCTGGTCGCACCCGGTGTGGGTCGTCTCCGCGCTCCGTGACGCCCTCGCGGCAGAACGCTCGCGCGACGAGCTCGCCGCACTCCTCGCCGCCGACAACGTCGCACCCCGCGTGCAGCTCGCGGCGCTGCCCGGGCTGGCCACCGACGAGGACGTCACCGCCGCCACCGCCCACGCCGCCGTCGTCGACGACGTGCCCGATGACGTCGACGTGCCGTCCGACGAGCCGGCGCCGGCCGCCTCCGGAGCCGCAGCCGACGAGGACACGGAGGCCGCGCCTCCCGTCCGACCCACCGACCACGAGGCGGACCTGCCGGTCTCACCCGTCGGCATCCGCGGGATCAGTGGCGACCCGGCCCGCGTGCCCGGCGTCAGTGCCGGGCGGCTCCGCGTGCAGGACGAGGGCTCGCAGCTCGCGGCGCTGGCGCTGAGCCGGTCGTCCGCGGTCCGACCGGGGGAGCGCTGGCTCGACCTGTGCGCCGGGCCCGGTGGCAAGGCCGCGTTGCTCGCGGCCGAGGCGGCGCAGGGCGGGGCCGCCCTCGTGGCGAACGAACTCGTGCCGGCGCGGGCCGGACTGGTGCGGAAGGCCCTCGCGGGGTTCGGCGACGGCGTGACCGTCGTCGAGGGCGACGGTCGGCGCTTCGGGCGCGACGGCGCCGGTGTGACGTTCGACCGGATCCTGCTCGACGCCCCGTGCACCGGGCTGGGGGCGCTCCGGCGTCGCCCGGAGGCACGGTGGCGGAAGCAGCCGGAGGACGTCCCAGAGCTCGCCGCCCTGCAGGCCGAGCTGCTCGACGCGGCCGTCCGGGTGCTCGCGCCCGGCGGGACCCTGGCGTACGTGACGTGCTCGCCGCACCTGGCGGAGACGCGCGGGCAGGTCGATGCCCTGATGGCGCGGCACGGGGGCGTGCTCGAGCAGCTCGACACCGCGTCCGTCGTGCGGTCGGTCGCTGCTCGTGACCCGCACGTCGCGGACGGCAACACGGCGCAGCTGTGGCCGCACCGCATCGGGACGGACGCGATGTTCATCGCCCTGTTCCGTCGCACCGCCTGACGCGTCGCCCCGCGGGTGCCGCGGGGCCGATTCTCGCGCTGAGCGACAGTCCTCGAGCCGCGGGGCCCGAGAACCGTCGCTGGCGCCGAGTCCCGCGTGCCCGAGCCGCCGGTAGGCTTGCCCGGTGACGATCCGCATCTCGCCGAGCATCCTGTCCGCCGACTTCGCGAACCTCGAGCGCGAGCTCCACCGCATCGAGACCGCCGACCTGGTGCACGTCGACGTGATGGACAACCACTTCGTGCCGAACCTCACGCTGGGCCTGCCGATCGTGCAGCGCCTGCAGGAGGTCTCCCCGGTGCCGCTCGACGTCCACCTGATGGTCACCGACGCCGATGCGAACGCGCCGAAGTACGCCGAGACCGGGGCGTCGAGCGTCACGTTCCACTTCGAGGCGGCGAACGACCCGGTGGCCACCGCCGCCGCGATCCGGTCGAACGGGGCCCGTGCCGCGGTCGCCGTGAAGCCGGGCACGCCGATCACCCAGGTCCTGCACCACCTCGACGCCTACGACATGATCCTGCTCATGACGGTCGAGCCGGGCTTCGGTGGCCAGTCGTTCATGCCGTCCGTGATGCCGAAGCTCGCCGACGCGCGTGCCGCGGTGGACGCCTCCGGGCTGGACGTCTGGCTCGAGGTCGACGGCGGCATCGCGGTCGACACCGTGCCCGAGGCCGTCGCGGCCGGCGCGGACACGCTCGTCGCGGGCTCCGCCGTGTACGGCGGCGAGCCAGCCGCGCGCATCGCGGACCTCCGCGAAGCAGCAGCCCGGGCCCGATCGTGAGCACCCGTCCGGACGGTACGGCGGCCCTCGGGTCCGAGGACGGTAGCCTGGTCGGCGTGAAGACGTTCGACGACCTGTTCCAGGAGCTCACCGAGAAGGCGCGCACGCGCCCCGAGGGCTCCGGCACCGTCGCCGAACTGGACGCCGGCGTGCACCAGATCGGCAAGAAGATCGTGGAAGAGGCAGCCGAGGTCTGGATGGCGGCCGAGTACGAGGGTGACGAGCGCACCTCGGAGGAGATCTCGCAGCTCGTGTACCACCTGCAGGTGCTCATGATCGCGAAGGGCCTCACCCCGGCGGACGTCTGGCGACATCTGTAGGGATCCGCACGCGCCACCCGGCGTCGTCGCGACCCGCAGTCGTCCCCGACCTCCAGCAGAAAGCAGACCCACCTGATGCTCCGCATCGCCGTGCCCAACAAGGGCTCCCTGTCCGAGACCGCTTCCGAGATGCTCCGGGAGGCCGGGTACGCCGGTCGCCGCGACCCGAAGGCGCTCCACCTGCTCGACGAGCGCAACGGGGTGGAGTTCTTCTTCCTCCGTCCCCGCGACATCGCCACGTACGTCGGCTCGGGCGCGCTCGACGTCGGCATCACCGGGCGCGACCTGCTGCTCGACTCCGGATCGGCGGCGCACGAGGTCGACGCGCTCGGCTTCGCCGACTCGACGTTCCGGTTCGCCGGGACGCCCGGTCGGTTCAGCACCCTGCAGGACCTCGACGGCGTGCGGGTGGCGACGAGCTACCCGGGGCTCGTCGGGGACTTCCTCGCGAAGCACGGCGTCACCGCGACGCTCGTGAAGCTCGACGGCGCGGTCGAGAGCGCCGTGCGCCTCGGTGTCGCGGACGCCGTCGCCGACGTCGTCTCGACGGGCAGCACGCTGCGGCAGGCCGGCCTCGAGATCTTCGGCCCGGTCATCCTCGAGTCGACCGCGCTGCTCGTCTCGACCGACGAGTCGATCCCGGGCATCGACGTGCTCCGTCGCCGCCTGCAGGGCGTGCTCGTCGCCCGCGGGTACGTCATGCTCGACTACGACATCCCGACGACACTGCTCGAGCAGGCCACGGCGGTGGCCTCGGGCATCGAGTCGCCGACGGTGTCGCCGCTGCACGGTCGCGACTGGTCCGCGGTGCGCGTGATGATCCCGCGCGAGGACGCGAACCTCATCATGGACGCGCTGTACGACCTCGGCGCCCGTGCCATCCTCGTCAGCCCGATCCACGCCGCGCGGCTGTGACCGGGGTCTCCGTCCGGGTCATCCCGTGCCTGGACGTCCAGGGCGGACGCGTCGTCAAGGGCGTGAACTTCCTCGACCTGCAGGACGCCGGCGACCCCGTCGAGCTCGCGGCCCGCTACTACGAACAGGGTGCGGACGAGCTGACGTTCCTCGACGTCGGCGCGACGGTGGAGAACCGCGCGACGATGTACGACACCGTGACGCGCACCGCGGAGCAGGTCTTCATCCCGCTCACGGTCGGCGGCGGGGTCCGCAGCGTCGACGACGTCTCGCGCCTGCAGCAGTGCGGCGCCGACAAGATCGGCGTGAACAGCGCCGCGATCGCCCGCCCGGACCTCGTCGGCGAGATCGCGGACCGGTTCGGCGCACAGGCAGTCGTCCTGTCCCTGGACGTCAAGCGTTCCGACCGGATGCCGTCCGGGTTCGTCGTCACGACGCACGGCGGGCGGACCGAGTCCGACCTCGACGCGATCGCCTGGGCCCGCGAGGCCGTGGAGCGCGGCGCGGGGGAGCTGCTCGTCAACTCCATCGACGCCGACGGGACGAAGAACGGGTTCGACCTCGAACTCGTGGCCGCGGTCCGTGCGGTGTCCTCGGTGCCGGTCATCGCGTCTGGAGGCGCGGGTCGGCTCGAGCACTTCGCCCCCGCCGTCGACGCAGGTGCGGATGCACTCCTCGCCGCCTCCGTCTTCCACCGCGGCGAGATGACGGTGGGCGACGTCAAGGACGCGCTGCGCGCGTCCGGTCACGCCGTACGCTAGGAGTCTCATGACCGACAGCACCAGCACCAGCACGGACGCGGTCCTCGACCGCGCGCGGTTCGGTGCGGACGGGCTGCTCCCCGCCGTCGTGCAGGAGGAATCGTCGAAGGACGTCCTCATGCTCGGCTACATGGACCGGGAAGCCCTCCGCCGCACCCTCACCGAGGGACGCGTGACCTTCTGGTCCCGCTCCCGGAACGAGTACTGGCGCAAGGGCGACACGTCGGGACACGCGCAGTACGTGCGCGGCGCGGCGTTCGACTGCGACGCGGACACGCTCCTCGTCACCGTCGAGCAGGTCGGTGCCGCGTGCCACACGGGTGCGCACCGCTGCTTCGACGTCGACCCCCTCGATCCCGTAACGGCGACAGCCCCGACCAGCACAGTGGCGTCTGCTCCGGCGAGCGGGGCAGTGGAGGCGACCCGATGACGACGGCGACGCTCTCCGACAAGCCGCACACCACCTCCAGGCCGGAGTTCGACGCCCTGCTGGGCGGCCACCGTGTCGTCCCCGTCGTGCGCGCGCTCTACGCCGACAGCGAGACGCCGGTCGGCGTCTACCGCAAGCTCGCGGACGGCCGGCCCGGCACGTTCCTGCTCGAGTCGGCGGGGCAGGGCGGCCTGTGGTCGCGCTGGTCGTTCGTCGGTGTCCGCAGCTTCGGCGTGCTCACGCAGGACGGCGACCGCGCCGCGTGGATCGACACCGGGATCCCGGCGTCGCGCGCCGTCGACTCGCTCGACGGTGAGCCGCTCGAGGTCCTCGCGCGGCTGCACGAGCGCTGGGCGACCCCGCGCATCCCGGGGACCCCGCCGCTCGTCGGCGGCACCGTGGGCTTCATCGGGTGGGAGGCCGTACGCCAGCTCGAACACCTGCCGAACATGCCCCCGGCCGACTTCGACGTCCCGGGCCAGGCGCTCTCGTTCGTGTCGGAGCTCGCCGCACTCGACCACCGCACCGGACTCGTCCTGCTCGTCGCGAGCGTGCTGAACGACGGCACCGACGACGCCGAGACGCTCTGGTCGGACGCGCAGACCCGGCTCGACCGCATGCAGGCCGACCTCGTCGCGCCGAGCATCGCGACCGTGGCCGAGGCGTTCGACATCGCCGAGCCGACGCCGACGCACCGCTCCACCCCGGCCGAGTACCAGGCCGCGGTCGAGCGCTCGAAGGAGTTCATCCGCGACGGCGACGTGTTCCAGGTCGTCATCTCGCAGCGGTTCGACCACGACGTGACGGCGGACCCGCTCGACGTCTACCGCGTGCTCCGGACCCTGAACCCGAGCCCGTACATGTACTTCCTGTCGCTGGCCGACACCGCGGGTGACCCGTTCTGGATCGTCGGAGCGTCGCCGGAGGCCCTCGTGAAGGTGCAGGCCGGTCGTGCCATCACGCACCCGATCGCCGGTTCGCGCCCGCGTGGTGCGACCCCGGAGGAGGACGTCCGCCTCGGCGAGGACCTGCTCGAGGACCCGAAGGAGCGCGCCGAGCACCTCATGCTCGTCGACCTGGCCCGCAACGACCTGCAGAAGGTCTGCGAGCCCGGGACCGTCGCGGTCACCGAGTTCATGACGGTCGAGCGGTTCAGCCACATCATGCACCTCGTGTCGAGCGTCGAGGGCGCGGTGCGTCCCGAGGCCTCGGCGATCGACGTGTTCCGCGCGACGTTCCCCGCCGGCACCCTGTCCGGGGCGCCGAAGCCGCGGGCGTTGGAGATCATCGACGAGCTCGAGCCCGCCAAGCGCGGCGCGTACGCCGGGGTCGTCGGCTACTTCGACTTCGCGGGCGACGCGGACCTCGCGATCGCGATCCGCACGGCGCTCATCAAGGACGGTGTCGCGCGCGTGCAGGCCGGTGCGGGGCTCGTGGCGGACTCCGACCCGGAGACCGAGCACGTCGAGGCGATCAACAAGGCCGCTGCCCCGCTGCGTGCCGTCGCGACCGCGAACCGGATGCGCGAGGTGCGCGCGTGAACGCCCGCCGCTCCCGTCCGCTCGTCGTCGTCGCCGGGCTGGCCGTCGCGGGCATCATCATGCTGTCGTGGACGCAGACCTGGTTCACGGTGCACCTGCACGCCGGTGCCGCGGTCACGTCGACGGTTGACGCCGACGGTGCCGCCGCCGTGCCGTCGTACACCGCGCTGGCGATCGCGAGTCTGGCGCTCTTCCTGGCGATGACCATCGCGGGTCGGGTCGTGCGGATCGTGCTCGCGTGCGTCGAGGTCCTGCTGGGCCTCGGTGTGGTCGTGTCCGGCATCACCGCCCTCGCGGACCCGGTGGCGGCGGCCAAGGGTGCCGTCGGCGAGGTCGCCGGCGTGAGTGACCTGACCGCGGTCCGTCGCGTCGTGTCGACCGTGGACGTCACCGCCTGGCCCGTCGTCGGGATCGTCGGCGGCGTACTCGCCGTGCTGCTCGGCATCGTGGTCCTGTTCGTGCAGCGCTCCTGGCCGGGCCCGAGCCGCAAGTACGGTGCCGCGACCGCCGGCGCCGCCGCGCAGGCACGGGCCGCCGCGCCGGTCGAACGGGACGCCGTCGTCGACTGGGACGACCTCAGCGCCGGGGTCGACCCGACCGCCGCGGACGACACCGCCGCCGACACGGGTGCCGGTGCACCCGGGGACGACCCGGTAGGATCGAAGGGGCGCCGGTCGAACGACGGCGCCGGAGCAGAACGAGGAGCACCGTGAGCAACACTGAGCCCGCAGAACTCGGCGAGGGCCACTCGCCGGCCGCCTGGACCGCCGTCGTGATCATGCTGATCGGATTCGCGGCAGGCACGCTGTTCTTCTGGTTCGACATCGCCGCGGGCGTCTGGGCCTCCGCAGCCGTCGTGCTCGTCGGGCTCATCGTCGGCGCCGTGATGGCGAAGGCGGGCTACGGCGTGAACGGCCCGAAGTTCGTCCCCAAGCACCACTCCGAGTAGGTCCGGCATGCCGAACGTGCTCGAGACCCTCGTCGCGGGCGCGCTCGAGGACGCCGCGGCCCGTCGCGTCGACCGTCCGTACTCGGACGTCGAACGCGACCTGGACCGTGTCGCGTCCCCGCTCGACGCCCTCGAGTTCCTGGCACCAGGCGACCGGGTGAAGATCCTCGCCGAGGTCAAGCGCGCCAGCCCGTCCCGCGGGTCGATGGCGCCGATCGAGGACCCGGCGTCGCTCGCGGCCGACTACGAGCGCGGCGGGGCGTCGACGATCAGCGTGCTCACCGAGGGGCGCAAGTTCCTCGGCAGCCTCGCCGATCTCGAAGCCGTCAAGGCCCGCGTCGGGGTGCCCGTCCTGCGCAAGGACTTCATCGCCGACCCGTACCAGGTGATCGAGGCACGCGCGGCGGGGGCGGACGTCGTGCTCCTGATCGTGGCGGCGCTCGAGCAGCAGCAGCTGGTCGAGCTCCACACCCTGGCCGAGGAGCTCGGCATGCGCGTCCTGGTCGAGGCACACTCCGGTGACGAAGTCTCCCGTGGCCTCGACGCCGGCGCGCGGATCCTCGGCGTGAACGCCCGCGACCTGACCGACTTCTCGCTCGACCGCGACCTGTTCGGATCGCTCGCCGACCGCATCCCCGACGGGGTCGTCCGCGTCGCCGAGTCCGCGGTCGCCGGTCCTGCCGACGTCGCGCACTACCGCTCCGCGGGTGCCGACGTCGTCCTGGTGGGGGAGGCGCTCGTGACGGGCGACGACCCCGCCGCCACACTCGCGTCGTTCATCGCAGCCGCCGACCGCGGCTGACGGCGGCGCCCATCCGGCCCGGTTCGCCGGGCATGTCCCAGCCCGCTCCGGCGGGCGCGTTCCGGGAGACCCATCGTGACCTCACTCCGTGACCTACACGGCCCGTACTTCGGCGACTTCGGCGGGCGGTTCGTCCCCGAGTCGCTCGTCCTGGCGCTCGACGAGCTCGAGGCGGCGTTCCGCGAGGCCTGGGCCGACCCGACGTTCCGCGAAGAACTCGACACGCTCCAGCGCGACTACACCGGCCGCCCGTCGATCATCACCGAGGCGCCCCGGTTCGCGAAGCACGCCGGCGGTGCCCGGATCATCCTCAAGCGCGAGGACCTCAACCACACCGGCTCGCACAAGATCAACAACGTGCTCGGTCAGGCGCTCGTGGCGAAGCGGCTCGGCAAGACCCGCCTGATCGCCGAGACGGGTGCCGGTCAGCACGGCGTCGCGACGGCCACCGCGGCAGCGCTGTTCGGCATGGACTGCGTCGTCTACATGGGCGCGGTCGACACCGAGCGCCAGGCGCTGAACGTCGCCCGGATGCGGCTGCTCGGCGCCGAGGTGATCCCGGTCGAGACCGGTTCGCGCACCCTGAAGGACGCCATCAACGACGCCCTACGCGACTGGGTCGCCAACGTCGACTCCACGCACTACCTGCTCGGCACCGTGGCGGGCCCGCACCCGTTCCCCGAGATGGTCCGCGAGTTCCACAAGGTCATCGGCGAGGAGGCCCGGCAGCAGGTGCTCGACAAGTTCGGCCGGCTGCCCGACGCCGTCGCCGCGTGCGTCGGCGGCGGGTCGAACGCGATGGGCATCTTCGAGGCGTTCCTCGACGACGAGTCGGTCGCGCTGCACGGCTTCGAGGCCGGTGGGGACGGCGTCGAGACCGGACGTCACGCCGCGAGCATCACGCTCGGCCGCGAGGGAGTCCTCCAGGGCACGAAGTCCTACCTCATGCAGGACGAGGACGGCCAGACGATCGAGAGCCACAGCATCTCCGCCGGGCTCGACTACCCGAGCGTCGGTCCGGAGCACGCCTACCTGGCGTCGATCGGCCGTGCGAAGTACGAGCCCATCACCGACGACGAGGCGATGGAGGCGTTCCGCCTGCTGAGCCGGACCGAGGGCATCCTGCCGGCGATCGAGTCGTCGCACGCCCTCGCCGGCGCGATCAAGCTCGGCAAGGCGCTCGGTCCCGAGGGCGTCATCCTCGTCTCCCTGTCCGGCCGCGGTGACAAGGACGTCGCGTCCGCCAGTCGCTACTTCGGCATCCTCGACGAGAACGCGGTGCAGCTGTGACCAACACCCAGACGAACGCGGACCGCACGGTCGCGACGACGATCGACACCGCCAAAGCCGAGCGCGCGGGCGCCGTCATCGGCTACCTGCCGGCCGGCTACCCGGACGTGCAGACCAGTGTCGACGCCGCGGTCGCCCTCGCCGAGAACGGCGTCGACGTCATCGAGCTCGGCCTGCCGTACTCCGACCCGGTGATGGACGGCCCGGTCATCCAGCGTGCCGCCGAGGAGAGCCTGGCGAACGGCTTCCGTGTCGCGCAGGTGTTCGACGCCGTGCACCAGATCACGGAGCGGGCGAACGTGCCCGTGCTCGTGATGACGTACTGGAACCCGGTGCTCCGCTACGGGGTCGAGCGGTTCGCCGACGACCTCGTCGCCGCAGGGGCCGCCGGGCTCATCACGCCGGACCTCATCCCGGACGAGGGCGCCGAGTGGATCCGCGAGTCCGAGCGCACCGGCCTGGACCGGGTGTTCCTCGCCGCACCGTCATCGTCGGACACGCGCATGCAGCAGGCGGTGGAGTCGAGCCGCGGGTTCGTCTACGCCGTCTCGACGATGGGCGTCACCGGTGCTCGTGAGGGCGTCGACGTCGCCGCGCGCACCGTCGTGTCGCGGCTCCGTGACGCCGGGGTCGCGCGCACGTGCGTCGGTCTCGGCATCTCGACCGCGGAGCAGGTGGGCGAGGTCCTCGAGTACGCGGACGGCGCGATCGTCGGGTCCGCCTTCGTGCGCGCGCTGGCCGACCTGGGTGTCCAGGGTGTGGCCGACCGGGCAGCGGACCTCACCACGGGCGCACAGCGCCGCTGACGGTCACAGTTTCCACAGGACCGCCGTCCGCGTTCCTGACGCAGGCACGTCCCGCGCTACAGTGAGCGGGGCCGACGACAAGTCGGCACCGCGCCCAGCCAGTACCGAAAGGCGACAGCACCTCCATGCCCCTCCTGAGCATCCCGAGCCCGAGCACGGCCTGGCAGTACTTCGACCTCACGGCCTGGCTGCGCGACGTGTTCGGCTGGTCGCTGCCCCTCGACTTCCGCATCCACGCCTACGCGATCTGCATCCTGCTCGGGATCGTCGCGGCGGTCGTGCTCGCCAACCGCCGCCTGAACGCGCGTGGTGTCGAGCGCTGGATCATCATCGACATCGCGATCTGGGCGGTCCCGGCCGGCATCATCGGCGGTCGACTGTTCCACGTCTTCACGCACGTCAGCGACTACTTCGGCCCGGGCCGTGACCCGTTGTCCTTCCTCTACATCTGGGAGGGCGGCCTCGCCATCTTCGGCGCGCTCATCCTCGGTTCGGTCGGCGCGTACATCGGCTGCCGTCAGGTCGGCCTGCGCTTCACGGCGTTCATCGACGCGGTCGTGCCGGGTGTGCTGCTCGCCCAGGCGTTCGGTCGCCTCGGCAACTACTTCAACCACGAGCTGTTCGGCATGCCGACGAGCCTGCCGTGGGGTCTCCAGATCGAGTCGTCGAACCCGGCGTTCCCCAAGGGCCTGCCCGAGGGCACGCTGTTCCACCCGACGTTCCTCTACGAGATCATCTGGAACGTCGTCGGCGTCATCGTGATCTTGCTGCTCGACAAGAAGTTCCGCCTGCAGTGGGGCAAGGTCCTGTCGCTCTACCTGATCTGGTACGGCGTCGGCCGGTCGGTCCTCGAGTCCATCCGCGTCGACACGAGCGAGACGTTCTTCGGCATCCGGACGAACGTGTGGATGTCCTTCGCGGCGATCCTGCTCGGCATCATCATCTTCCTCGTCCAGTCCAAGCGGCACCTCGGCAAGGAGCCGAGCCCGTACCTGCCCGGTCGCGAGCCCCGCTCGAAGTCCGGGGTAGACTCGGACGACACCTGGTCGGAGACCGACGACGACGCTCCGGCGTCCGTCACCGACTCCGATCCGGTCACCACCAGCACCGCTGGCCGCGCCTAGGAAGCACCCCTCCTGCGTGACCGATCCCGATCGGGCACGAGTGCCAGCAGCACCCCCAGGACCCACCACAACCGGGTCCGACACCTCGCACGCCGTCAGGCCAACTCGCTGACGGCGGGCACGGGCACCAGTCCCGCCCGTTCGGGCGGAACGCACCACCGGGCCACCGCTGTCCCTGTTCCACTTCCTCGTGAGGACGGTTCCCCATGGCGCTCCAGCCACCCCAGTCCGCAGGCCTCCTGCCGCCCCACCGTCGGTTCTCCGCGGTTCCCGACGCCGCCGGCATGTACGACCCGGCGAACGAGAAGGACGCGTGCGGCCTCGCGATGGTCGCGACGCTCCGCGGCACCGCCGGTCACGACATCGTCGACGCGGCTCTCGGCGCGCTGCGGAACCTCGAGCACCGCGGTGCGGTCGGTTCGGACGCGGGCACCGGTGACGGCGCGGGCATCCTGTGCCAGGTGCCGGACGAGTTCTTCCGCGCCGAGGTGCCGTTCGACCTGCCGGCAGCGGGGGAGTACGCGGTCGGTACGGCGTACCTGCCCGTCGACGAGGACGACCGGCACGCGGTGAAGGGCGCCGTCGAGCGCCTCGCCCGTGAAGAGGGCCTGCGGGTCCTCGGCTGGCGCGAGGTCCCGGTCCGCCCCGAGGTCCTCGGCACGCTGGCGCGCGCGGCGATGCCCGCGTTCGAGCAACTGTTCGTCGCGTCGATCCGGCACGACGTGCACGGCGAGTCGTGGAGCGGCATCGCCCTCGACCGGCAGACCTTCCGCCTCCGCAAGCGTGCCGAGCACGACGCCGAGGTGTACTTCATGTCGCTGTCGAGCCGGACCATGGTCTACAAGGGCATGGTCACGACGCTCCAGCTCGAGCCCTTCTACCCGGACCTCAGCGACGAGCGCTTCGCGTCGAAGCTCGCGATCGTGCACTCGCGGTACTCGACGAACACGTTCCCGTCCTGGCCGCTCGCCCAGCCGTTCCGCACGCTCGCGCACAACGGTGAGATCAACACCGTCCGCGGCAACCGCAACTGGATGCGGGCGCGGCAGTCCCAGCTGCAGAGCGAACTCCTCGGCGACATGGCGCCGCTGCTGCCGATCGTCAGCCCCGGTGCGAGCGACTCGGCCTCGTTCGACGAGGTCCTCGAGCTCCTCACCCTGACCGGCCGGTCGCTGCCGCACGCGGTGTCGATGATGGTGCCGGAGGCCTGGGAGAACCAGGTCGGGATGGACCCGGAGCTCCGCGCCTTCTACGAGTACCACTCGATGCTCATGGAGCCGTGGGACGGACCGGCGGCGATCACCTTCACCGACGGCTCGGTCGTCGGCGCGACCCTCGACCGGAACGGCCTGCGCCCCGGTCGGTTCCTCGTCACCGACGACGGCCTCATCGTGATGGGGTCGGAGACCGGCGTCATCGACGTGCCCGCCGGCAAGGTCGTGCGGAAGGGCCGTCTGCGCCCGGGCCGCATGTTCCTCGTGGACACCGAGGCCGGTCGCATCATCGAGGACGACGAGGTCAAGCGCGAGCTGGCGACCTCCGGTCCGTGGGGCGAGTGGCTCGACGAGGGCCGCATCAACCTCGGCGACCTGCCGGACCGCGAGCACATCGTGCACACCCCCGCTTCGGTGACCCGGCGGCAGCGCGCCTTCGGCTACACCGAGGAAGAGGTCCGCATCCTGCTGCGTCCGATGGCGCAGACCGGTGCGGAGCCCCTCGGCGCGATGGGGTCGGACACACCGATCGCCGTCCTGTCCCAGCGTCCGCGGCTGCTCTTCGACTACTTCACGCAGCAGTTCGCGCAGGTGACGAACCCGCCGCTCGACTCGATCCGCGAGCAGGTCATCACGTCGATGGGCATGGGTCTCGGTCCCGAGCGCAACCTGCTCACCGCCGGCCCCGAGCACGCGAAGCAGATCACGCTCGACTTCCCCGTCATCGACAACGACGAGCTCGCGAAGATCCAGCACTTCGAGACCGAGTCCGGCCGCCACCTCACCGTGACGATCAAGGGTCTGTACCGCGTCGACGCCGGCAAGAAGGCGATGCAGAAGCGCATCGCTGCCGTGTGCGACGAGGTCGACGCCGCGATCGAGTCGGGCAAGCAGTTCATCGTGCTGTCCGACCGCGACGGCAACGCCGAGCAGGCCCCGGTGCCGAGCCTCCTGCTGCTCGCTGCGGTGCACCACCACCTGATCCGCACCGAGCAGCGCATGAAGGTCGGCCTGATCGTCGAGGCCGGCGACGTGCGCGAGGTCCACCACGTCGCGACCCTCATCGGGTACGGCGCGTCGGCGATCAACCCGTACCTCGCGATGGAGACCTGCGAGATCCTCGTCCGTCAGGGCATGATCAGCGGCGTCACACCGGAGCAGGCCGTCAAGAACGTGATCAAGGCGCTCGGCAAGGGCGTCCTGAAGATCATGTCGAAGATGGGCATCTCCACCGTGTCCAGCTACGCGGGGGCACAGGCGTTCGAGGCCGTGGGGCTCAGCCAGGAGTTCGTCGACCGCTACTTCACCGGGACGTCGTCGATCCTCGGTGGAGTCGGCATCGAGGTCATCGCGAAGGAGAACGCCGAGCGGCACGCCCAGGCGTACCCGCAGGACGGCGCGGTGCTCTCGCACGAGCGCCTGCAGACCGGCGGCGAGTACCAGTGGCGTCGCGAGGGTCCGCCGCACCTGTTCAACCCGGACACCGTGTTCCGGCTGCAGCACGCCACGCGCTCACGCCGCTACGACATCTTCCGCGAGTACTCGCAGGCGGTCGACGACCAGTCCGAGCAGCTCATGACGCTCCGCGGCCTGTTCCGCTTCAAGAACGGTGCTCGGAAGCCCGTGGCACTCGACGAGGTCGAGCCGATCGAGTCGATCGTCAAGCGGTTCAACACCGGCGCGATGTCCTACGGCTCCATCTCGAAGGAAGCCCACGAGACGCTCGCGATCGCGATGAACCGACTCGGCGGCCGGTCGAACACGGGTGAGGGCGGCGAGGACGTCGACCGACTGCTCGACCCCGAGCGCCGCAGTGCGATCAAGCAGGTCGCGTCCGGGCGCTTCGGCGTCACGAGCATGTACCTGACGCACGCCACGGACATCCAGCTGAAGATGGCGCAGGGCGCGAAGCCGGGCGAGGGCGGGCAGCTGCCCCCGACGAAGGTCTACCCGTGGGTCGCCCGCACGCGGCACGCGACGGCCGGAGTCGGCCTGATCTCGCCGCCGCCGCACCACGACATCTACTCGATCGAGGACCTCAAACAGCTCATCTTCGACGTGAAGCGGGCGAACCCGTCCGCTCGCGTGCACGTGAAGCTCGTGAGCCAGTCCGGCATCGGGGCCGTGGCCGCGGGTGTGACGAAGGCCCTCGCCGACGTCGTGCTCGTGTCCGGGCACGACGGTGGCACGGGTGCGTCGCCCCTGAACTCGCTCAAGCACGCGGGGACCCCGTGGGAGATCGGCCTCGCCGAGACGCAGCAGACGCTCATGCTCAACGGCATGCGCGACCGGGTGGTCGTGCAGGTCGACGGGCAGATGAAGACCGGTCGTGACGTCGTCGTGGCCGCGCTGCTCGGCGCCGAGGAGTACGGCTTCGCGACCGCGCCGCTCGTGGTCGAGGGCTGCATCCTGATGCGCGTCTGCCACCTGGACACCTGCCCGGTGGGCGTCGCGACGCAGAACCCGGAGCTCCGCAAGCGGTTCAGCGGCAAGCCCGAGTTCGTCGTGAACTTCTTCGAGTTCATCGCGCAGGAAGTGCGCGAGCTCCTCGCCGAGCTCGGGTTCCGCACCCTCGAAGAGGCGATCGGGCACGCCGACGCCCTCGACGTCGACCGTGCCGTCGAGCACTGGAAGGCCTCCGGCCTCGACCTGGAGCCCGTCCTCAAGGGCCCGCGCTTCGAGGCCGACGAGCCGCGCCGGCACCAGCGCGACCAGGACCACGAGCTCGAGCAGCACTTCGACGTGCAGCTGATCCAGCAGACCTCCGACGTCCTCGAGCACGGCGGCACGATCGCGCTCGACCTGCCGATCCGGAACACGGAGCGGGCGGTCGGCACGATGCTCGGGCACGAGGTCACGCTCCGTCACGGCGAGAACGGCCTCCCGTCCGGATCGATCGACGTGACCCTGCGCGGTTCGGCCGGGCAGTCGCTCGGTGCGTTCCTGCCGGCCGGCATCACGCTGCGGCTCATCGGCGACAGCAACGACTACGTCGGCAAGGGACTGTCCGGTGGCGAGGTCATCGTCCGACCAGACGCCGGCTCGGGCTTCGACCCGGCCGAGAACGTCATCGCCGGCAACGTCATCGGCTACGGCGCGACCCAGGGCAGCATGTTCATCCGCGGCATCGTGGGCGAACGCTTCCTGGTGCGCAACTCCGGGGCGACCGCGGTGGTCGAGGGCGTGGGCGACCACGCGCTCGAGTACATGACCGGTGGCCTCGCGCTCATCCTCGGCGAGACGGGTCGGAACCTCGGCGCCGGCATGTCCGGCGGTACGGCGTACGTCCGCGGTCTCCGGACGGAGCACGTGAACACCGACTCGCTCGCGTCCGGCGAACTGCGGCTCGAGTCGCTCGACAGCGCCGACGTCGAGATCGTGAACGACCTGCTCGCCCGCCACGCGGCCGAGACCGGGTCCACGCTCGCCGCCGAACTGCTCGAGTCCGGTGACCTGAGCGACTTCGTCAAGGTGCTGCCGCGCGACTACGCGGCGGTGCTCGAGACCCGACAGCAGGCCGTCGACGAGGGCCTCGACCCGGACGGCGACGTCGTCTGGAACAGAATTCTGGAGGTGACCGGTGGCTGACCCCAAGGGATTCCTGAAGGTCCAGGAGCGCGAGCTCCCGGCCCGTCGTCCCGTGCCCGTGCGGCTCATGGACTGGAAAGAGGTCTACGAGCAGCAGGAGTCCGGCGCGCTCAAGCGTCAGGCCGGCCGCTGCATGGACTGCGGTGTGCCGTTCTGCCACCAGGGCTGTCCGCTCGGCAACCTCATCCCGGAGTGGAACGACCTCACGTGGCGCGGCGAGGGTCGCCAGGCGATCGAGCGGCTCCACGCGACGAACAACTTCCCGGAGTTCACCGGTCGGCTGTGCCCCGCGCCGTGCGAGTCCTCCTGCGTGCTGGGCATCAACCAGCCCCCGGTGACGATCAAGCAGGTCGAGGTCTCGATCATCGACGAGGCGTTCCAGAACGGTTGGGTCACGCCGCACCCGCCGGAGCGACTCACCGGCAAGACCGTCGCCGTCGTGGGGTCCGGCCCGGCCGGCCTCGCCGCCGCGCAGCAGCTGACCCGCGCCGGTCACACGGTCGCGGTGTACGAGCGCGACGACCGCATCGGCGGTCTGCTGCGCTACGGCATCCCGGACTTCAAGATGGAGAAGCGCCAGATCGACGCGCGTCTCGCCCAGATGCAGGCCGAGGGCACCCGGTTCCGTGCCGGTGTCGAGATCGGCCGGGACATCACCTGGGACGACCTGAAGTCCCGCTACGACGCGGTCGTCGTCGCGACCGGCGCCACGGTGCCGCGCGACCTGCCCATCCCGGGGCGCGACCACGACGGCGTGCACTTCGCGATGGACTACCTCGTCCAGCAGAACAAGGCGAACGCGGGCACCACGGTCGACAACCAGCTGACGGCCGAGGGCAAGCACGTCGTCGTCATCGGCGGCGGCGACACCGGTGCGGACTGCATCGGCACGGCGCACCGGCAGGGCGCGCTGAGCGTGACGAACCTGGCGATCGGCAAGCAGCCGCCGCTGGAGCGTCCGTCCGAGCAGCCGTGGCCGATGTTCCCGACGGTCTTCGAGGTCACGAGTGCCCACGAGGAAGGCGGCGAGCGGCACTACCTGGCGTCGACCGTCGAGTTCCTGGCGAACGAGGCCGGCGAGGTCCGCGCACTGCGCGTCGCCGAGACCGAGTACCTCGACGGCCGCCGCGTCCCGAAGGCAGGCACCGAGCGCGAGATCCCCGCGGACCTCGTCCTCATCGCCATGGGCTTCACCGGTCCGGAGACCGACACGCTCGAGCCACAGCTCGGTCTGCCGACGACGGTGTCCGGTGCGGTGTCCCGTCAGGCGGACTACTCCACCAACGAGCCGGGCGTGTTCATCGCCGGCGACGCGGGCCGTGGGCAGTCGCTCATCGTGTGGGCGATCGCCGAGGGGCGTGCCGCCGCTGCCAAGGTCGACGAGTACCTCGAGGGTTCGACGATCCTCCCGGCACCCGTCAAGGCCACCGACCGCGCGATCACCGTCTGAGGTCCGACGTGAACGCATCGGGAACCCGGACCGACCAGTGAGCGTCAGGCCACCAGCACTCGATAGGGTGCTGGTGGCCTCGCTTCGTTCCGCGCGGCCCCACAGCGCGGAAACCCAAGCACCATCCACCACCACGAAGGAATCCATTGAGACGCGCAAAGATCGTTTCGACGCTCGGACCGGCAACGTCGGAGTACGAGACCGTCAAGGAGATCATCGAAGCGGGCGTCGACGTCGCCCGCCTCAACCTCAGCCACGGTGACTACAGCGTCCACGAGGCCAACTACGTGAACGTCCGTCGCGCCGCCGAGGAGCTCGGCAAGCCCGTCGCGATCCTCGTCGACCTGCAGGGTCCGAAGATCCGCCTGGCGAAGTTCGCCGACGGCCCGCACGACCTCGCGGTCGGCGACGTGTTCACGATCACCACCGAGGACGTCCCCGGCTCGAAGGAGATCTGCGGCACGACGTTCAAGGGCCTCCCGCAGGACGTCAAGCCCGGCGACCCGCTGCTCATCGACGACGGCCGTGTCCGCCTCCGCGTGCTGGACACCGACGGCGTCCGCGTCCGCACCGAGGTCGTCGTCGGCGGCACCGTGTCGAACAACAAGGGCATCAACCTGCCCGGCGTCGCGGTCAACGTCCCCGCGCTGAGCGAGAAGGACGAGGCGGACCTCCGCTGGGGCATCCGTCAGGGCGCCGACCTCATCGCCCTGTCGTTCGTGCGCAACGCCGCCGACGTCGAGCGTGCCCACGAGATCATGGACGAGGAGGGCAAGCGCCTCCCCGTCATCGCGAAGATCGAGAAGCCGCAGGCCGTCGATGCGCTCGAGGAGATCATCGACGCGTTCGACAGCATCATGGTCGCCCGCGGTGACCTCGGCGTCGAGCTCCCGCTCGAGGCGGTCCCGATCGTGCAGAAGCGCGCCGTCGAGCTCGCCCGCCGCATGGCGAAGCCGGTCATCGTCGCGACGCAGATGCTCGAGTCGATGATCTCGTCGCCGATCCCGACCCGCGCCGAGACCTCCGACGTCGCGAACGCCGTCCTCGACGGTGCCGACGCGGTCATGCTCTCCGGCGAGACCAGCGTTGGTGAGTACCCGGTGCAGACCGTCCGCACGATGGCCCGCATCGTCGAGTCGACCGAGGACCACGGCCTCGAGCGCATCGCGCCCCTCGGCACGAAGCCGCGCACGCTCGGTGGCGCCATCACCCTCGCCGCCGTCGAGATCGCCGAGTTCACCGAGGCCTCGTACCTTTGCGTCTTCACGGAGTCCGGCGACTCGGCCCGACGCATGTCGCGCCTGCGCCACGGCCTGCCGATCATCGCGTTCACCCCGAACGAGGCGACGCGCCGCCGCATGGCGCTCACCTGGGGCGTCCGCTCCTTCCTCGTGGACCGCAAGACCCACACCGACGAGCTCTTCTCGCAGGTGGACGACGTCCTGCTCGAGAACGGCCTGGCCGCCCCCGGCGACCGTGTCATCGTGACGGCGGGGTCCCCTCCCGGCATCGAGGGGTCGACGAACGACCTCCGCGTGCACCGCGTCGGTGACGCGCACGCCGAGGCCGCACCGGCCTACGTGCGGGACTGATCCCAGCGTCCGACGTCCGACGGGGCGCGGACTGGAGGCGCGGCGCAGCAGCGTCGTCGGCCGCCGGTCCGCGCCCCGTCGCGTTCTCCCTCCACACGTCGCGACCCGACCTGCCGCGTCCACAGAACGCCGTGGACCCGGCCCGACGTCGGCCGGAGGCGGCAGGATGGCCGGTGTGAGCCTCCAGACCGGATCCACGGCGCAGCGCGCCGACGTGCGCCGTTGGCGCCGCTACCTCGCCGACGAACGTGCGGAGGGAGCCGTGTACCGGAACCTCGCCGCCCGTCGGTCCGGCGAGGAACGCGAGATCCTGTCCGCCCTGGCCGATGCCGAGGGGCGTCACGAGCAGCACTGGCTGGACCTCCTCGGGGACGACGTCGGACGACCGCAGCGGGGGAGCCTCCGGACCCGGGTGCTCGCCGCACTCGCGAAACGGTTCGGGTCGGTGTTCGTCCTCGCGCTCATGCAGCGTGCGGAGGACCGTTCGCCGTACGCCGACGACGCCGACGCGACCGCGAGCATGGCGGCCGACGAGCGGATCCACGGCGAGGTCGTCCGTGGCCTCGCGAACCGCGGTCGGATGCGGCTCTCGGGGACCTTCCGGGCGGCGGTCTTCGGCGCGAACGACGGGCTGGTGTCGAACCTCGCACTCATCATCGGCGTCAGTGCGTCCGGCGCGGACCGCCACTTCGTGCTGCTGAGCGGCATCGCCGGACTGCTCGCCGGCGCCTTGTCGATGGGGGCGGGGGAGTACGTGTCCGTCCGGTCGCAGCGCGAACTGCTGACGGCGTCCGCGCCGCACCCCGAGGCGGGCCGGGCCGTGGCGGACCTCGACGTCGACGCGAACGAACTCGCCCTGGTCTACCGGGCGCGGGGCATGAGCGAGTCGGACGCGCAGACCCACGCGGACGAGGTCCTCGGTGGTGCCACGGTGACGGCTCCGGCGTCGGCGGACGACCACGAGGCGATCGGCAACGGGATGAGCGCGGCGATCTCGAGCTTCTGCTTCTTCGCCTCCGGTGCGATCATCCCGGTGCTGCCGTACCTGTTCGGACTGCAGGGCTGGGCGGCCATCGCCGTGGCGGCAGCGCTCGTCGGCATCGCGCTGCTCGGTACCGGTGCGGTGGTCGGCGTGCTCAGCGGAGCGTCCCCGATCCGTCGGGCGCTGCGGCAGCTCGCCATCGGCTTCGGCGCCGCGGCCGTCACCTACGGTCTCGGCCTGCTGTTCGGGACGGGCAGTGCCTAGACAGGCAGCACCAACGGGCAGTGCCTAGCGCCGGACCGCGGCCCGCGGGGGCAGGAGCAGGAGCGCCGCGGCACCGACGACGATGAGCGCGATGCCGGAGAACACCATGAACACGGTCAGCGCGAGCCCGGGTGCGACGAGGACGACCACGCCACCGAGGATCGAGAGCACCGCGCTGACGATCGTCGGGACGCGTGACGACCCTGGGTGCCCGACGAAGCCGCCGACCAGCGAGGCGATCCCCTCGACGATGAACCCGATCCCCGCGAGCACGGCGTAGACCACGAGCGGTATCGCGGGGTCGAGCAGCGTCACCAGGCCCGCGACGCCGACGAGCGCACCCACGATCCCCGAGGTCCACCGCCAGACCGGTGGGGTCCCGTGTCCCCGGACGGCTGCGAACACGCGGAGCGCGCCGGCGACGACGAGGTACACGCCGAACAGCAGCGCGACGACGACCAGCGACGGACGCGGCCAGACGATCGCGACCACCCCGAGGGCGATCGCGACGACCGCGGTGACGATGACGAACACGCGGAACGTGCGGACGGCACGAGAGTCCACGAGCACTCCTCCCTGTCAGAACTGCTCGGTTCGACGGTACCTGCCGTCGCCGAGGTCGGTTCGTGCAACCGGATGCAACGTGGCCGGACGTAGCGTGCGGGCAGGCGCGGACCCAGCGCCCCGACAGAGTCGTCGAAAGGTGTCCACCATGACCATCGCACCCTCGCCCACCACCTACGCCGCCCCCGGCGAGGAGGGCTCGCTCGTCTCGTACCGTTCCCGGTACGACCACTTCATCGGTGGCGAGTACGTCCCGCCGGCCGGTGGCCAGTACTTCGAGAACCCGACGCCCGTCACCGGCAAGGTGTTCACGGAGATCGCCCGCGGTGACTCCACCGACGTCGACCGCGCGGTCGAGGCCGCGTGGAAGGCGTTCCCGGCCTGGGGGCGGACGAGCGTCGCCGAGCGCGCCGGGATCCTCAACAAGATCGCCGACCGGATGGAGCAGAACCTCGAGGCCCTGGCGGTCGCCGAGACGTGGGAGAACGGCAAGCCGATCCGCGAGACCATCGGCGCCGACATCCCGCTGGCGATCGACCACTTCCGCTACTTCGCCGGAGCGATCCGCGCGCAGGAGGGATCGACGGGGGAGATCGACCACGACACCGTGGCGTACCACTTCCACGAACCGCTCGGCGTGGTCGGCCAGATCATCCCGTGGAACTTCCCGATCCTGATGGCGGTGTGGAAGCTCGCGCCGGCCCTCGCCGCGGGCAACTGCGTCGTCCTGAAGCCGGCCGAGCAGACGCCGGCGTCGATCCACGTGCTCATCGACCTGATCGAGGACCTCCTGCCGGCCGGCGTGCTGAACGTCGTGAACGGCTTCGGCATCGAGGTCGGCGCGCCCCTCGCGCAGCACCCGGACATCCGGAAGGTCGCGTTCACCGGTGAGACCACCACCGGCCGACTGATCATGCAGTACGCGTCCCAGAACCTCATCCCGGTGACGCTCGAGCTCGGCGGCAAGAGCCCGAACGTGTTCTTCGCGGACGTCGCCCAGGACAAGGACGCCTTCTACGACAAGGCGCTCGAGGGCTTCGCGTTCTTCAACCTCAACCAGGGCGAGGTGTGCACGTGTCCGTCCCGGGCACTCGTGGCGAAGGAGATCTACGACGGCTTCGTCGCCGACGGCCTCGACCGGGTCCGCGCCGTGAAGCAGGGCCACCCGCTGGACCTGTCGACGATGATCGGCGCGCAGGCCTCCAACGACCAGCTCGAGAAGATCCTGAGCTACATCGACATCGGGAAGCAGGAGGGCGCGAAGCTCCTGACCGGCGGCGAGCGTGCGGACCTCGGCGGTGAGCTGTCCGGCGGGTACTACGTCACCCCGACCGTCTTCGAGGGCGACAACTCGATGCGGATCTTCCAGGAGGAGATCTTCGGCCCGGTCCTCGCCCTGACCAGCTTCAGCGGGTACGACGAGGCCATCTCGATCGCGAACGACACGCTGTACGGTCTCGGCGCCGGGGTGTGGAGCCGCGAGGCGACCACGCTGTACCGCGCCGGGCGGGACATCCAGGCGGGACGCGTGTGGGAGAACACCTACCACCAGTACCCGGCCGGCGCGGCGTTCGGCGGGTACAAGCAGTCCGGCATCGGGCGTGAGAACCACAAGATGATGCTCGAGCACTACCAGCAGACGAAGAACCTGCTCGTGTCCTACGCCGAGGGTCCGATGGGCTTCTTCTGATGAGCACCGACCGCGTGGCGGTCACGCCGGCGGCGGGGGAGCTCCTGCGCTCCCTCGCCGCCCGGCACGGCTCGCTCATGTTCCACCAGTCGGGCGGGTGCTGCGACGGCTCCAGCCCGATGTGCTACCCCGTCGGCATGTTCACGACCGGTTCCGGCGACGTGCTCCTCGGCGCGCTGGACGTCCCCGGGATCGAGCCGATCGAGGTGTACATGTCGAAGTCCCAGTTCGAGTACTGGAAGTACACCCACCTCACGATCGACGTCGTGGACGGTCGTGGCGCGGGGTTCTCCCTCGAGGTCCCCGAGGGCAAGCGGTTCTTGACTCGTTCGAGGATGCTTACAGACGACGAGTTGGGCAATCTTGGGCTCATGCCTCAGCGGCAGTAGTCCGCAAATAGTCCGCAGAATCCGGCCCAGCCGCCATCAACTCGGCGGCTGCGGCCCGGGTCCGGTCCGCAGCATCGGGGAACAGGTGCGCGTAGATCGAGAGGGTGATGGTCGGGGAGGCGTGCCCCATGGCGCGCGCGACTGATACGGCGTCAAGGCCGGAACGGATCAAGCCTGAGGCGTAGAAGTGACGAAAATCATGCGGACTGACCCCGGCGACGCCTGCCGCGTGGCACGCCTTCTCGAACCAACGCCTCAGGGCGTTGGGTGACGGCGGATCGCCCGGAAGTAACCAGCCTTCCGCGCCGAACGCTCCCGAGTCACTGACGGCCTCTGCGAGCCGCTCGGTGAGCGCTGAGGGCACAGGGACGGTCCGCTCGCTCCCGTGCTTCGGCGCGCAGATTTCACGCGCTCCAGGACGGTTCTGCACTTGCCGTGCGACGTGCACGCTACGACGCATCCAGTCGATGTCACCGACTTGTGCGCCCGAGGCCTCTCCGATTCGAAGGCCTGCGTATGCCATGAGATCCAGCAGGGGGCGCAGGAATGGCTCAGCGGCTGCGCGGATGGCCACTACCTCCGAAGGCGTGGGGATGCGCATCGTGTGCTCGAGCTTCCTCACCGCCGGCAACTTCAAGCCATCTGTCGGGTCCTCGGAGAGCACACGGTCAAGGGCTGCGGATCGCAGAGCGCCTCGCACGTACTTCACGCGAGTGCGGATCGTCGATGCCGCGAGCTCGGTCTGCATTGCCTTCACCCATGCTTCCGCGTGGGAGCGACGAAGCTTGCCGAACGGAACTGCCGCGAAGTCGCAGGACGAGATGGCGCGGTCCGCGGCGATCCGGGTTCCGGTTGCCCAAACCTGGCGTGGAGCCCAGTCCGCGTAGAACGCCTGCAGGGTGAGGCGCGATGAGGAGGGGTCGACGTAGGTGCCGGTTCGGCGGGATGAAGCGATGCCATCGAGCCAGTCCTGCGCATCGCGCTTCCGGGGGAAGTGCCTTGCGTGTTCTTTACCCTCGTCGTCGCGGTAGCGGGCTCGCCACGATCCATTACTGCGCTGTCGGATGCTCGCCATCAGATGCCCCTCCGAACGTGAACTGCACGTCGTTGGCGCGCGTCAGCTCCGTTTTCTCGATCCCCTCAAGCAGTGCCCTACCGAACGGTCCGCCCTGGTCGGCCAAGGATCGAACCATTGGCAGGTGTTCTTTGGCAAGGTCGTAAACCAACTCCACCGGAGTCTCCCGAAGGTCCCACTCGAGTCCACGCACCGCCCGCTCGTCGAGCGTGGTTGTGGGCATCTGGTTCAGCTCTTCGACCATCTGGCGCTGCAACCGAAGGACCTTCTCGGCTTGCAGCACGAGTTCGCGTTGGGCCTGTTGGAGCTGAGTCTGAGTGACCAGATACTCGAACTCGCCCGCCGGCGCAGTGATGCTCACAATGCTCTGCAGGTCGAGGACCCTAACCAGGTCCTCTGCTTCGGCAAGTCGCAGGGGGCGCTTGCCCTGCTCAACTGACCAGACCGTGGTTTGCGACCACTTCCAGCCGAGTTCGGTCATCGCTTCGGCAATGTCCTTCTGGGAGCGCGCACCCCGGAGCTGCTGGAGGTTCTGCCCGATCTGCTTGTCGCTGGCTGCCATGTGCTCGACGGTACAGCAAGAGGCCGTACGCGACAACACGATTTGGATCCCATCACCACGTACTCGCAAATCACGTGCTACTGTGGAATCACGTCAGCGTTGACACTCTCACACCATAAGGATCGAGCATGAACCCGACCGCCCCAAGCCTGCCGACACCGAAGCTTCGGCGGCTCATGACACTCAGCGAGACGGCTGAGGCCCTGCGCAAGTCTGATTCGCAGCTGCGCTGGATGATCGCGCAGAACTCCGCACCTCCGCACGCGAAGGTTGGAGGGCGGATCACGTTCGACGCCGACGAGGTAGCTGCCTGGCTGGACGAGCAGTTCCGGGAAGTGTCCTGAATCTCCCAGACCGCGCGATCGACGAAAGCCTCGCGCCCCCCGCCTACGGCGACCCGACCGGCGAACAAGCCATCAGGAACATCCTGAGTGGTGCCGATTGGTCGCCGCACGCCGACTGGAAACTTGTCGGCCCCTGGCGCGACGAGAAGCAGCCCGTCACGGTGCTGCTCGACTCGAGCCTTGCCCTGGAACTCCTGAAGTTCCTCGGACGCCAAGCCGAGACCAAGGAGACCCGACGGGGACGAAACGTCCGTGCCCGTCTCAAGAAGAAAGCCCCAGGTGCGCCAACACCCGGGGCCAAGTCCAACCAGTAACCATCACGAAACCGAAGGACCGAAGACATTGTCTCTCAACAACACGATCATCTCACGTCCCACTGACATCCCCGCTAGCGCCCCTTCGGGGGACGCAGTGGCGTCACGAGTCGGCACGGCCGTTCTCGAGCTGAAGGGATGGCACCACAAGCAGTGGAAGCAGGCTGACCCCAACAACCTCTACAGGGTCATCACACAGCACCGCACTTACGAGGACAACGCAGAAGAGATCGTGGCGATGCCGGACTCAACCACCTGGGGCCACCTGACGCCGGGGGAGTACCAGCAGCTGACAACTCCGGGCTACCAGTGGGGCGACGACCCCGACGACGAGGTTGCGCTGCCCAACGCGTTCATTCAGACCTACGTCGGCCTCTACAAGCTCGTCGGCTACTCGGTGGACCCGTGGGAGGGCGTCATCACAGGCAAGTTCGAGCGCGTCGATGGTGAGGTTGCCTGATGGACGACGTGACCAAGCTCGTCGAAGTAGACATGACCCTGACCGGCCGCGCGGAAGTCATCATCGATGCTCAGCCGAGCCAATTCAGCGACGGCTACTCGATCGTGCTGACGGCCTCTGAAGCGCTTCGGCTCGCTCATGCTCTCATCGCGCGCGTTAGCGATTTGCGGACGTCACCGCTCACTGCCCCACTGCCTGCTCCAACCCTGCTGGTGGCTGCCTGATGGCCGCCGGGAAGACCACGGTCGACGGGTTCTCCGTCCTCGCGGTCAACGGCATTGTCGGTGTCCGAGCAGAACGCCCGCTCACCGAGCTCGCGGGAGACCAAGCACGACGGCTAGCGATCAGCTTGCTCGAAGCGGCACAAGACGCCGAACGGCCGGAGCCGTCTGAGTGGCCGTAGGCCAGTCCGGAACCAGGAAGCCCCCAGATCCTCACCGCGAGGACGAGGGGGCTTTCTCGTACCCGGACCACATCACCCTCAGCCCGCACGCCGAGCGATACATGCACCAACTCGCGATCGATCTCGCCGCAGGTGCGGTGGAGCTCCGGCAGCTACCGCCATCGCTGACGCAGTTCTACGTGTTCGCGTTCGAGCAAGGCAGCGCATCGCGGCAAACCGAAGTTGACCGAGCGAACGACGACGCCGACCGGCTCTACGCCGAAGTTTGCCGCCGCCCGCCATCACGAGACCACCAACGCATCGAGGTCTTCCTCGAGGCGCAAAAGCATCGCGGCGCTGAAGCCGCGGCCAGACGAGCGGCCGAAATCCGCACCCAGATCTACTCCGACAAGGAGACCCCATGACCCGACCCCCGACCAACTTCGATGCCCGATGGCTGATGGAGCAGGAGTTCCCACCCACTCAGTACGTCATCCCCGGCATCATCCCCGAAGGAATGACCTTGCTCGTTGCAGCACCGAAGATCGGCAAGAGCTGGCTGGTACTCGGGCTTGCGCTCTCGCTCCACGTCGGTGAGAAAGCCCTTGGCGGCGTGCCCACTGGTGCACCTCGACCTGTGCTGTACCTCGCCCTCGAGGACGGTCCGCGCCGGCTGCAGCAGCGCATCCGCACTCTCAACCCGGAGGTGGTTACCCCGCGACTCGAGTTCGTCACGGCACTCGACGGCGGTCAGGTGATCCCCGCGATCAAGGAGTTCATTTCGCGGAACATTGACCAGAACCCCGTGGTCATCCTCGACACGCTCGGCAAGGTGTTGCCGAGTACCGCAGCAACGAAGTCGCAGTACGCCGCCGACTATGACTTCCTCGGCGCGCTCAAGGCGACGACGGACGCTGAACCGGGCTCGTCCCTCATCATCGTCCACCACACACGGAAGAGCGGTGGAGCGGACTTCCTGGACGCTGTGAGCGGCACTCAAGGCATCGCCGGTGCTGCCGACACCGTGCTCGTGCTGCGACGCGAGCGCCAGGAGCAGAGCGCCACGCTGCATGTCACGTCCCGTGATGCGAGGGAGGGTGAGTACGCCCTGCTCCTGTCCGACTCGGGAGCGTGGGCGCTCAACGGGGGAGGGTTGGAAGCTGCCAGGGCTGCCGCTGACGCGCTCAAGGTGTCCGCGGGAGTAGGAGATCGGATGGCGGACATCATCGGCGTCATCTACCAGGCAGACGCCCCCGTCTCTCGTCAGGAGATCCAGCACTTGCTGCCGACGATCCCAACGACGCAGCTCGACGTCTACCTCAAGCGCGCGGTCGACGCCAAGCGCATCACGAAGCCAGCGCGAGGCCTCTACGGCCCTGTTAGTTCCGTTAGATCTGTTAGTTCCGAAGAGGGTTCTAACACTTCTAACGGTTCTAACACCCGCTACGGGAGCGACGTGTTCGAGGGCGTCGCATGAACCCGATCACCGTCGCGTGCCCCGACTGCTCTGCCGCCGCAGTCATCGACATCTCTGGCCCCGGCGTAGCCCACGCCGTTCTCGAGCACGACGAGACGTGCCCGCGCCTCAACCACCCAGCCTTCGGGCTGCACCACGACCGTCAGGAGTAGCCATGACAGACACAAGCAGCAACTGGCTCAAGACCTATCTCGAAGAGCTCGAGACAGCCGGAAACAAGATGCTCACCCAGCTCTACGAAGACAGCGAAGGCATCCCGAGCACCGTCGTTGGAGCCGGATCGATCAGCCTCGCCGGTTACGCCCTCGCATCCCAAATCGCAACTGTCACCGACGATCCCGACCGTACGGTGCGGGTCGTCGTCGATCACCATGCAATCGCATCGGCCAAGCTCGGTCCCGACGCCTGGCCGGACGTTCTCTATGGGGCGCTGCTGCACCTCGCGATGCTCTACCTCGAGCCCGCTTATAAGGTCACGGACTCCACTGGCTTCGACATGCGCGCCGCAGCTCGAGCGTGGTGGGCCACGCTCGAGCAGACGACGGGTGACCAGGATGCTACTTCTTCTTGAGGTGCCCGGTGAGAAGTCCCAGGACCTTGTCGAACCCCGTCAGCTTCTGAGCAGCAGCCTCCGCAGCAGCCTTCGCCGCCTCCTTGTCAGCCGCCTCCTTCTCGGCCGCCTCCTTCGCGACGCGCTTGCGCTCGGCGGCTCGCGCTTCCCGCTCATAACCGCTCACCAGCCAGGTGAGGAAGAGCGTCGTGCCGACAATCACGATGCCGAAGAGAAACCAGGCAACTGGAGCCAGTTCCGGGCCGATACCGGACCAGTTCGCTCCCACCGTGACCATCACGATCAAGGCAAGGGCAGCAACGATGGTCACGCCGACGGTGATGGCATAGAAGGCGCTGATGCGAAGCCGGGCCCTGGTCGAACGGCCCTCGAGTGCGACGCCAAGGAGAAGAACTGGGACCACCGTCGCGAGGACGGTGCAAGTTGCGAGAGTCACGAGCAGCTCTGTCGGTCAATCCTGCTGCCATGTAAGGAACTCTCATGAATCGGCAGGCGCGTGAACTCGTCCACGGTACGGACGGCCCAGTCGTGCTTGTGTCCGCGCGCGCGGCAGCCTGGCTGATTCGCTACGCCGAACTCGATAGCTATCACCAAACACACCGCGGTGAAGATGCGGAAGTTGATCAAACGCTCATTGCACTGAAGGTCGCTGCGCTGTCGTGGAGAAATGCCGCAACCGGAACCAAAAGTGCAGCGAAGCCGGAACTTACCGCACAATTGGAATGGCTCAGCACGAAGCAAGCAGCTGATGCCCTCGCGATGACAGACCGTGCAATACGCAAGGCAATCCGCGAGAACCGTCTTCAGGCGACGACGGTCGGTCGCGCCTACCGAATCAATCGCGAACAACTCGCACACTTCAAAGCACGAAAGGGATCAGTATGACGACTCCGACAACCAAGCAGCACGAGCTGGCTGAGACTACCCGTCAGGCGTATCAGCGTCGCGTCGAAGAGATACGCAACGACCGACGCTTCACACCCGAAGCCAAGCAGCAGGCCATCGCCAAGCTCTACCGAGACACCAACCACCAGCTCGGCAAGCTGCGCGACGAACGCGACGGGGCACTCGGCACCCGACGAGCCACCCTCGAAGCAGAGATGTTCGGACTCCCGAAGTACGCCTCCACCTCCGACACGCTGTCGTACCGCGACGCACTCGATCGCGTCAGCCGCGCCGAAGACGGTGCGGCGCTGACCGCGCTCTACAAAACCGCCGCACTCAGCAACGACAGCATTCTCACCAAGGCCATCCTCGCCAAGGCTTACAACGACGGCGAGGTTGACGTCATCAACCGGTACCTCGAGGATCACACCACGCTTGAAGCGAAGGCGCAGGAGCTGTGGGACATCCGTTACGGCGACGAAGGTGCAGGGCAGAGTCTGCAGAATGCTTTCAACGACTTCGTGTTCCAGGCCGACAAGCCCAACGAGATCCGCGCACTTTCGGACTCGATGATCGAAGAGGCAGCCGGAGCAGTCGACTGATGGCCAACTTGTATCAGCACATGTCGACGGCAAGGGGTGGGGGTTGTACCTACCCTTGTATCAACCGGTACCTCCGGGGCGGGCGCGTCTCTCTCCGTGACCGCAGAACGGTTGGCCCTGCGCTTGCTGCTGCTCAGGATTGGAGCGGAAGTGACTGATTCAAACGACACTGAAAGTGCAGTACGGACGCCCCGCGGTTTGAATGCCGCGGGGCGTCGTCTTTGGGATGCCGGCACGTCGGAGTTCGAGTGGGCTCAGCACGAGCTGGCGATGCTCGAAGAGGCTTGTCGCACTCGGGATCGAATCGTCGAGCTCGATGCTGCGGTGAAGGCTGATGGGCTGATGATCACCTCACCGCAAGGCTCGCGAGTGCACCCGGGTGTGGGGGAGGCTCGGCAGCAGCGCCTCACGCTGGCGCGGTTGCTGGCAACTCTCGGCATTCCGCCGCTCGAGGACGACAACCTGCCGGCGGCACGCAAGGTGCGCGGTGTCTACGGGATGCGCTGATGCCTCGGCATAGGTCAGCAGGGGCTAGCGGCCCTCCTTGGTTGCTGGAGTTCGTTGAGGCTGACTGGCCCGGGCGCTGTTCGTTGGAACGTCTGAGGGCGTGGCGTGCAGCGCAACGTGCTGGGGCGACTGACATCCCTGGCGCAGCGTTCGCGGCCCGTGCAGCACGCAGGGCGCTCGTCCACCCCGCGGATTGCCCGGTGCATCCGCTGCCCGCTGTGCGTCCCTCTGGGTGGAACCGAGGGTCGGAAAGGACCGTCTTCACACTGGTTGGCCCTAACGACTCGACTTCAACGGAAGAAGTGGGCAACGATTCGCCGCGGGATCACGAATTGCGGCAATCGTTCGAGGAATGGTTGCGGCGGCTCGATTGATCCGGTGAATGCAATGAGACAATTGAAGTAGCAATCTAGCCCGCCGGTTTACCCGGGCATGAACGAGAGAAATCTTGGCATGCCCGGGTATGGGTGAGTGTTTTGGTGTGCCTGATTTCTCCTTATCGAAGGAGAACATTTTGGCAGACAGAGTGGTGAAAGTCACCATCCAGGCGTCCATCGCCAACTACGTGCAGGGCATGGAGAAGGTCCGTAAGGCGACTGCCGCTGCGGCGAACGAGTCAGACAAGCTCGAGAAGGTCGGGCAGTCCGCCGAAAAGGTCGGCGGTGCCGTCCTCACCATGGGTGCCGCCGCAACAGCCTCCGTGCTCGCGGTCACGAAAATGGCTGCGGATTTCGACGCCCAGATGTCCAAGGTGCAGGCCGCAACGGGTGCCACTGCGTCTGAGATGGACAAGTTCCGTAACCAGGCACTGACTGCTGGCGTAGCGTTCGGCTACACGGCCACTCAGGTCACTGAGGCGCAGATCGAGCTCGGCAAGGCGGGCGTCGCGACCAAGGACATCCTGGGCGGCGGTCTCAGTGGTGTTCTCGCCCTGGCCGCATCGGACAACCTGGATCTCGGCAAGGCGACGCAGATCGCGTCCGTCGCGATGAAGCAGTTCAACTTGCAGGGCAAGGATATCCCGCACATTGCTGACCTTCTGGCGGCCGGTGCGGGTAAGGCGCTCGGTGGTGTCGATCAGCTTGGTGACGCGCTGAACCAGTCCGGCCTCGTGGCGTCCAACTTCGGCTTCAGCATCGAAGAGACGACCGGTGTGCTGTCGGCGTTCGCTGACGCTGGTCTGCTGGGCTCCGATGCGGGTACGTCGCTGAAGACGATGCTGCAGCAGCTGGCGAACCCGTCCAAGGAATCGTCCGAGCTGATGAAGTCGCTCGGCATCAACGTCGAGGATGCCAACGGCCAGTTCCTCGGCGCGGCGAACATCGCGCAGGTACTGCACGACAAGCTCGGCACCCTCAGCGATGCCCAGCGCCAGCAGGCCCTCGCGCAGATCTTCGGTTCTGACGCGGTGCGCGCTGCCACGGTCCTCTACAAAGAGGGCGCTGACGGCATCCAGGACTACATCGACCAGAACAACGACGCCGGCTATGCCATCGACCAGGCTGCGAAGAAGAGCAACAACCTCAACGGCGATCTGAAGAAGCTGCAGTCGGCGGTCCAGTCCAGTCTGATCGACACCGGCAGCTCCGCGTCCAGTGCGCTCCGGCCGCTGGTGCAAAACGTCACCCAGTTCGTTCAGGCAGTCAACCAGATGCCCGAACCGCTGAAGGCTGCCGCGCTTGGCACGACAGCTGTAGTCGGTGGGGCCAGTCTTCTTGCCGGTGGGCTCATGCTCGCCGTCCCGAAGATCGTGCAGTTTCGCTCTGCAATGGCGGCGCTGCGCGAGAGCGGCATTACGGGCCGCGCTGCGCTCGGCTCCGTCTCCGGCTTCCTCGGAGGCCCCTGGGTCGGTGGAGTGACTTTGGGTGTCACTGCGATCGCATTGCTCAACACCGAGCTTGCCAAGCTCAAGGCGAGCAGTGGTGAGGTCACGCATGTCCTGCAGGCCGCGAAGAACGTGCAGGAGATCTACGACACGCTCGGCAAGGGCATGATCTGGTCCCCGGGTACGGCGAGCATCAGCGACCAGCTGAAGGATCTCGACGGCGCACTGCAGGCGTTCGCATCCCACAACAGCGACAACGGATTCCAGGCCATCCTCACTCGCTTCACCAACACCGACTACTCGCAGGGCGTCAACGCTCTCCGGGACATCAATGAGGAAATGGGCCAGCTGGCGTCCTCCGACCCGTCGAAGGCCGTGCACGCATTCAAGCTGCTCGCGGACCAGACGGACGGTACGCAGAAGAGCCTGCACCGGCTCGTCGACGCGATCGGCGGAGACTACCGCTCGGCGCTCGTGTCGCAGGCCGATGCCCTCGGGATCACAGCGAACGACACCAACCTGGTGAAGCTCGCGATGGGGCAGTACGCCGACGCAGCGAAGGGCGCAAAGCAGCCCACCCAGGACAATGCCGACGCGCTCAACGCCCTGCAGGAGGCGGCCGGCGAGGCGGCACCGAGCATCGACGACGTGTCGCAGGCGCTGAAGGATCTGACGTCTCCGACGCTCGACGCTCGTGCCGCACAGCGTGATCTGGAAGCAGCCATCGACGCCGTGTCGGCCAGCGTGAAGGACAACGGCACCTCGCTTGACGTGACCACTGAGAAGGGGCGAGCGAACGAGGCGGCCCTTGACGCCATCGCGCAGGCGGCGCAGAACAACGCCGCTGCCCTGCTCAAGCAGACGGGTAGTCAGGACCAGGCCACTTCAGCGATGGAATCCGGGCGGAACTCGCTCATCGCAGCGCTCGGCCAGTACAACATCACCGGGCAGGCTGCGGAGGATTACGCGGATAAGATCCTGGGCACGCCGGACTCGTGGGCAACGTTGTTCACGAACAACGCCGGGGCTGCAAGTGCTTCTGCTTCCGCGTACAAGGCGCAGTTGGACGCTCTGCCAACAGCGAAGCGCACCCAGATCAACGCAGCTACTGCAGCCGCAAAGACCGCCGTGCAGAGCGTCATCGATGTCGTGAACAACCTCCCATCATCGAAAACGATCACGATCACCACGAACCGTGTGACGACGGGTACGGCTGACAACACGGTCGGGATTTTCAAGGCTGGTGGCGGTCATGTTCGCGGGCCTGGGTCGGAAACGTCCGACTCGATCCCGGCGATGCTCTCCGACAACGAGTACGTCATCAAGGCGTCGTCGGTGCGGAAGTACGGGACGGGGTTCCTGGACCGTGTGAACGCCGGCCGGTACGCGAACGGTGGCCAGGTCCGGAAGTACGCGGGCGGCGGTGCCGTGCAGTTCGAGTATTCGCGGCGCAACGGCGACTACTCGGGCTTGTCTGGTGTGTCGCAGCTGATGTCGATCGCGAATGACAGTAGCTACAAGGCGCGTTGGCGGAACGACGTTGGTATGGCGGCGTTGCGGTTCCAGTCGTCGCTGTCGAAGCTGACGGATCAGTCGTCGGCGGCAGCGTCGAAGCTGTCTGATTTGCGGTCGTCGGCGGATTCGTTGAAGTCGTCGGTGGCGTCAGCGGTCGGGAAGTTCGATGTTGGCGATTACCGGTCCGCGTCGTCGTTGAAGCGTGGCTTGTCGAAGTCGGCGGCGAACGTGACGGAGTTCGCGAACCTGCTGACCACGTTGTCGAAGAAGGGCATCAGCGGTGACCTGCTTGCGGAGATCGCGAGTTTGGGCACTGCTGAGGGTCTTCCGTTGGCTCGTTCGTTGGCTGCTGCGTCAGCGTCGGACATCAAGTCGATCAACGCTTCGTACGCGTCGATCCAGTCGACGGCGACGAAGGCTGGGCAGACCGTTGCGGACGCGAACTACAAGTCACTGATCGCAGCGGCGGACAAAAACGCGAAGTCTCTTGAGGCGCAGATCGCGAAGCAGTCGAAGGCGATCCAGACGATCATCGGCCGCAGTTTCGGGTTGAAGGGGTTCGCGTCTGGCGGGTACACGGGCGCGTACGGAACCGGGCAGGTTGCGGGTGTTGTTCACGGACGTGAGTTCGTGATGAACGCTGCTGCGACTGCACGGAACCGTGCCGTGCTTGAGGCGATGAACCAGGGCGGCAACGTCCGGTATATGGACCCGACACCGGTCGCAGCTGCTGCCATGCCTACTGCTACCCCGGTACGGACCGGCGACCGGCATTACCACCTCACCAACCTCGACCCGACTGCGTTCGTGCAGGCGGTCGAGCGCCGCGAACGATCGGAGTACGCCTGATGCTGCTGGAAACCGATCAGGTGTCGTTCACGCTTGGTGGGATTCGGGGCATCTAGCCGACAAGCTCACCGCCACTCGACTGACGGGTGCCGAGCGGGGCAGGTCATCTCCAACCTGCCCCGCTCCTTCTGGGGTACTGCAAACCTCTTGGGTACACCTCAGACTAAGGGCATGGGACTACTCGGCATCATCCTGTTCATCACCGGAATCTTCGTCACGTACTGGGTCGTTCAGGCAGCTGTACTCAGCGCCCTGAACGACCACTACAAGACCCGAATGCACTTCGAGACAACGGGAGAGTGGAAGCCCGGGCACTGGAACAACAAAACCGCACCGAAGCGCATCACTGAGTAGCAGTAGGCCGCTTCCGCACAGCGTCTCGCCAAAGCCATGCGCACTCAGCGGCTTGCGCGAAGCCCCATTCGGCTAGGACCGCCCGCTCGGTGAAGGCGATCACGTGCGCCTCAAGCTCGAGGATGCGGTCCGGGAACTGCACCCATGCGAGCACCGGGTCTGGCGGTGTGACGTCGTAATCGGGACCGCCCCGCGCTGCCTCGGGCAGTGAGTAAGCCGGCCCCAGCGTCCACCTGTCGCGACGTCTACGGGCCATCAGTGCGCCCGTGGGTCGAGGGTGCGGCGCGTGACCTTCTCGCGAGCTACGAGCACTTGCTGTAAGCGCCCCTGCCACGCGGTCTGCACGAGCACCGCGGACTCCGATTCTGCTACAGCGAAGCACTTGAGGTGCAGCGGCCCGACGCCTACGAAGGCGATGTCAGCCCAGATCGGGCCGACGGGCTCGATCGTCCGAAGGTCTCCGGCTGTGACTGCGTCTAGCATCACGGGCTGGTGCAGGGTGACGTCAGGATGCTCCGGGGGAGCCCACTTATGCTCGGGCATGGAGTGAGTCTGCGGGGCACCACCGACACGCAGCAGAGAAAGTGTGTGATGATCAGGTCTACTCATGACCACGCTCGCCCAACGCTCCTTCTTCCCGCATCAGCCCGTGGGTGAGCGAGTGAGCCACGGTGTGGCTCATCACGACGGGAGGCCAGCGAACGAGTGGGTTCGACCCAACATCGCGGAGTTCCGCCAGGAGATGAACGACTTTTGGGCGAATCGGCTTGATCCACAACTCACCGAGACGGAATACGACGACTTCAAGGCTCTGTTGTCGATACTGAGAACCAAGGCCGAAGAAGGCACCGTGCGTCTTAGCGGCCCACTTTCCGATGGCAAGGTCATCGAGAACACGGGCTTCTTGATCGAACTTCGACCCATCTTGCGTCGGGGGACAGCCTTCGGTCGCAAGCTCCGAGAGGTGCGGTTGTACCTCGCGGAGCCGTCGCTCTACCCACGTTCGCTGCTCGGTCTCCACCTGGCTACCAAGGAAGCGAGCGATGATGGCTACGCTGAGCAGGACGTAGCGATCGCCGAAGCTGTAGACCGGGCGTACGCCTGGCAGGAACGATGACGAAGGAGGCCTCATGACCCATGTTGCAACAAGACAGGGAGCCCGAGTCGAGCTCGATCGAAAGTTCCGCGCCTTCGCCGCTTCATGTAACGCAGAGAGCCAAGAGGATCTGATGAGGACCCTCGTTGCAGCGCTAGCCGATGCACGCGCAGACCTGGACGTGCTTGCTGATCGCCTCGGCGCTGAGCCTGAGATGCTCCGCGAGATGTTCGAGGGCGACCGTGATGTCAACCTCAATGAACTTCGTCTGCTCGCTTCGGCGATGAACATCGTGGTGCATTACCGTGTAACGCCGGCTCCTGTTGAATGGTACAGGCGGGAGCAGGATCTTTTGGCTGCCCGCGCCTCCCGCCGAGTTGGTCGCGAACATTTCTTGCGGAGCCACACAGACATAATTTCCTCGCTTCTGCGTTCGAAGGACGATAATGGCGTCCACGTATAGGGGGCGCTATTCAATCGAGCGGACATTGCTTGATCGAACAGCATTAGATAGCGAAGAATCTTTTGATTGGGATGTTGCGCTCGTCCCAGCGGGGGATGGCAGCGCATTCCTGATTGGCACGCTGGATGTCGCAAATGAGCGAGGCGTGGCTCAGATTACCTCCTTGGCGCGCCTCACTCCTACAAATCGCGAGACAGCCTCAGATGAAGCTGCTCTGGCCTCCTCGCGGAAGCACCATCTGCGCCCGCTTTATGACAATGCCCGTCGGGCCCTGGCTTCGCAGGCTGCGCTCATGGATATGGATTTCGCGATCTCGCAGGAGCCCCCGAATCGCGAGATCAGGCTTCTGGGTCCCGTAGACGATGACGAGATCGCGGTTGCCGAAAGCCTTTGATGCGCCCTGGAGAGCACTGGGCCTATCGAACGTCTAGATCTTCGTCGGCGTTCCATGAGGCCGTGATTCTTGTTATGGGTGATAAGCGTCCGCCCCGAGTTCGCATCGAGCTCGTGGACGATCAGTGGCAGGGAGAACGTCGTTGGGTCGCACCATCCCGGCTTGAAGTGCGCTGGGATGATCGACACGACTACGTCGAGCTTGACCGAAGAATCCGGGCGGTCTCCGCATGGGACCCCCCGCGCCTTGATCGCCGCACCGCCGAGCACGTATTCATAAAAGTCGTACCGCTGGAGATCGCTGAGTTCAACGCCGACAGCGCCGGCACGTCTGTTATCTACGACGTACCAGCGCTCGCGAGGCTGTCTGGGCTGACGCAGGACGAGCTCCGAGCTGCGCCTGCCTTCATGCATGATCAGCAACTCACCGTGCCCTGGCCGACGACAGAGAGCATCGGCCGTGGCGCTGCGGCTCGTCACCCCCAAAGGCTGCTGACCGCCCTCGAGCAGGAGGAACGAGAGGCGAACCTCCACCTGCTCCACGGGGTGACGCTCACCGACTACGACGGCAATGACCATTTTATTTCGCCTGAGGATGCCCGAGTGCGGTTCGAGCAGCGCGAAAAGCCGTACCTCGACAAGCTCCGCGAATGGATCGGGGTAGGCCGCGCGGCCGATCTGCTCGAGCGGCGCGTCCTCCTGACCCGCCTTGGAACCGTCGCAGCGGTCGCAACAGAAGCGCTCGACGTGCTCGAGCCGTCGCAGAAGCGAATCGTTGCTCGACTGAGGGAACGCCTCGAAGTGGCGATGGATGGAGTGGACGCGCTGCCGCCGACATGACGCAGGCAGCCTGGGTAGCGTCATTCGGCAAGGCCAGAACGCGTTCGGTGTTTTTGATGTCGAAGACACTCGCGGACTCTGCGACATGCGCGCCCACGCGCCGAGACGGGCCTACGTTGCGTCGATGGACGAGAACGCTCTGACGATTCAGCAACTGATGGACTGGTTGAACATCTCGCAGTCGAAGGCGTACGAGCTCGCGACCGATCCACTTTTCCCGAAGTTCAGGATCGGTCGGGCCTACCGCTTCTGGCCATCTGAAGTGCGCTCCTACTTCCAACGCGCAGAAGAGGGCCGCGATCCATGGAAGCAGTCCCCACAGTCGCTCGGGCGACGCCGCACGCGAGATGGCAGTGCGCCGTCACAGCTCAGGCAGATGCGCCGATAGTCCGCACGAAGTCCGCAAGAAGTGCTCCAAACCCCAAACACGGGCAACCAAGCACCACCACTCGCGCGGCGTAGAACCGCGGTAGACACCCAGCGACTCACACCAGCTACCACTGTGGGCGAGTACTGGAAGTACACCCACCTCACGATCGACGTCGTGGACGGTCGTGGCGCGGGGTTCTCCCTCGAGGTCCCCGAGGGCAAGCGGTTCCTCACCCGCTCCCGGATGTTCGACGACGCCGAGCTCGCGGATCTCGGCCTGGTGCCGGCAGGCCCTGGCCCGCGCAGGTCGGCGGACGTAGGCTGACGACACCGACGCACCGACGCGGCGGGCGGACCCGGACGGAGGACGCATGGGTGCACGCCGGACGCTCCGCCCGCTCATCGCCGACTCCTGGCAGCGCTCCGCCCGCGTCGACCCGGACGGCGTGCCGCAACTCGCGCTCGGTGCCGACGAACTCGAGGCACTGCGCCGCCAGGGACCGCTCGGGACCGCCCTGCCGGTCGTCCGGAAGCTACTGCTCGACGACGTCCGGGCCGCCGGGTGCATAGCTGCCGTGACCGACGCGTCGGGGCGACTCGTGTGGGTGGACGGCGCGTCGAGCGCACGTCGTGCCGCCGAGGGGATGGGATTCGTCGCCGGGGCGGACTGGGCAGAGGACCGCGCCGGCACGAGCGCGCCGGGGACGGCCCTCCGGCTCGGCCGTGGCGTGCAGATCCGGTCGGACGAGCACTACGCGAACGCCGTGAAGCGGTTCTCGTGCACCGCCGTGCCACTCCGCGACGCCACCGGCCAGGTGGTCGGCGCCGTCGACATCACGGGCGACGACCGGGCGGTCGAGCGGCACACCCTGCCGCTGCTGACCGCCACCGTCGCGGCCGCCGAGGCCGAGCTCGCCCTCGCGGCGCTGCAACACCCCCGTCGACCTGCTGCCCGCGCGCTGCCCGGCTCCGAACTCGTCCTGCTCGGATCGGACACGGCGACGCTCCGGACGGGCGACCACGCGGTCCGGCTGTCCGAGCGGCACTCCGAGATCACGGCGGTGCTGGCGTCGACGCCCGCCGGTCTCGCCGCCGAGGACCTCGCGGCCGCCGTCTACGGCGACCGCCGCGCGGTGACCACCCTGCGGGCGGAGGTCGTGCGCCTCCGACGCGTCCTCGCGCAGCACGCGCCGGGCGCGACCCTGACGTCGCGGCCGTACCGCCTGGACGGCATCCGCACCGACGTCGACACCGTGCTGTCGGCGCTCGAACGCGGGGCGCGCCTCCAGGCCGTCAGCGGGTACACCGGGCCGGTCCTGCCGGGGTCGGCATCACCCGGCGTCGACGACCTGCGCGACCGCGTCCGCCTGCGGTTCCGCGAGGCGCTCGTCGCCGACGGCGGCGCCGACGCCCTGCAGGCGTGGGCGCGCACCGCGGACGGCGGTGCGGACGAGCAGGTGCTGCGCGCGTTGCTCGCGGTGCTGCCGCGGCGGTCGCCGCGACGCGCCGGTCTCGTGGCGGCGATCGAGGCGCTCGAACGTCCGTGACGACGGCCTGGAGGCGCGGCTCGCGTCGACCGGTCGGCCGACGGTCCGCGCCTCCCGCAGTGGCGTTCCGTGCGTCAGGAACCCGAGGTGGGCACCGGTGACGGCGTCGCGCCGTCGGCAGGCGGGGTCGGCGCGTTCCCGTCCTCCGGCGGAGTCGGGGCCTTCCCGCCCGCGGGCGGTGTGGGCGCGTTCCCGTCCTTCGGCGGGGTGGGCGCCTTCCCGTCCGGCATCGCCACGCAGCCCGGTGCGGGCGCAGGTGCCGGCGCGGCCTTCCCGTCCGCGGGCGGGGTGGGCGCCGCCTTCCCGTCCTCCCCGGGGGCGCTCGGTGCACCGCTCGGCGCACCGCTGGGTGCTCCGGTCGGAGCAGCCGCCGGGGTCGTGCTGCCGCTGCTGTCCGCGACCGCTGCGGTCACGCCGAGCCCGCCGAGGAGCAGCGCAGCCGCGGCGGCCGAGCCGATGCCGACACGGCGGAGGGTCCGTCGGCGAGTGTCGTGTCGTTCGTCCTGCATGGTGTCTCCGTTCGTCGAGTCGGTGGACCGCGCGGTCCGCCGACGAGGACGACGCTCGAGCTCGAATCTGAAGCAGAACTGAAGCACAGGGGTTCCCCAGGCGGCTCCATGCTCCGTGGTGGCGGAGCCGACCTACGGTGTCCGCCGTGAACGCTGCAGCACGCATCCTCGTGGTCGAGGACGACGACGCCCTCCGCGCCGCCGTCGGGACGACGCTCCGCGCCGAGGGGTTCCTCGTCGCGGAGTCCGCTGACGGCCGGTCCCTCGTCGACGACATCGACCGAGCCGCGCCGGACCTGGTCCTCCTCGACTGGATGCTGCCCGGGCCGAGCGGCATCCTCCTGGCCGCACGGGTCCGGTCGCGCTCCGACGCATCGGTCGTGATGATGACCGCGCGGGACGAGCTGGACGACCGGTTGCGCGGCTTCGCCGAGGGCGCCGACGACTACGTGGTGAAGCCGTTCGCGATGGCCGAGCTCGTGGCACGCGTCACGGCGGTGCTCCGTCGACGCGGCCGCGTGCCGTCCGTGATCGAGGTCGGCGACCTCGTGCTCGACCCCGAAGCCGCCACGGCACGCCGTGCGGGTGCGCTGCTCGACCTGACCGCGACCGAGTTCCGACTGCTCCGCTTCCTCGCCGAGAGCCGGGGGCGGACGGTGTCGAAGGGTCAGATCACGACGCAGGTGTGGGGGTACGACGATGTCGCACCGAACCTCGTCGAGGTGCACCTCAGTGCACTCCGCCGCAAGATGGAGGCGCACGGACCGCGACTCGTGCACACCGTCCGTGGGCTGGGCTACCGACTCGACATCGACCGAGGCGCCGCGTGAGGGCGCCCGACGGCCGGCTCCGCACGACGTCCCTCCGGCTCCGGACGGTGGTCGCGATCCTCGTGCTCCTCGCCGTGCTGCTGACCGGGCTCGTGGTCGCGGTCGAGGCCGTGCTCGGCGTGCGGTTGCGTGCGCAGGTCGAGGACCGTCTCCGCGACCGGGCCTCCGCAGCAGCCGCGCTCGTCGGGGTCCTCGACGCCGACGACCTCGCCGATCGCCTGTCCGCACAGGGGCTCTCGGTCCGCATCGTGCAACCCGACGGAGCCGCGGTCGAGGCCGGCCCGACTCCCGCCCAGCTCCGCGCCGGACCGCCCGACCCGAAGGCCCTGCCGGCGCCGGTACCCGCTGAGGAGGGCTCCTCGGCGGCGGGGTCCACGGCGTCCGGTGCTCGGATCACCTCGTCGTCCGTCCACGAGGACGACGGGGTCCTGACGTTGCGGTCCGACCTCGACGACGGCACCCGCATCACGCTCACGGCCGGCACCCGTGACGTGCAGGAGACCCTGGCGCAGCTCGGCTGGGTGATGGGTGGTGCCTCCGCAGCGTTCCTGGGCGTCGCGGTCGTCGGCGTCGTGGTCGTCGTCCGGCGGACCCTGCGACCCCTGGACGAGGTGACCGCCGCCGCGCGGTCGATCGCCGGCGGTGACCGTGGCCGACGCCTCCGACCCGCCCGCACCGACACCGAGATCGGCCGGGTCGCGACGGCCTTCGACGAGATGCTCGACGCGGTCGAGGGGGCGGAGGCGCAGGCGGTCGCCGCCGAGGAACGGGTCCGAGCCTTCCTGTCCGACGCCGCGCACGAGCTCCGGACGCCGGTCGCCGGCGTCCGGGCCGCCGCGGACACCCTCGTGCGGAACGGGGACGACGACCCGACGACCCGCGAGGTGCTCGCCGTGCACGTCGTCCGGCAGGCGGACCGGGCTGCGCGACTCGTCGACGACATGCTCACGATGGCCCGGCTCGACCGAGGGATCGACCTCGAACGACGGCCGACCGACCTCGTGCCGTGGCTCGACACCGAGGTCGACCGGCTCCGGCTCCGTCTGCCGCTGACGACGATCCGGGTCGAGACGCCGGACACGTCCGTCGAGGCGGACGTCGACCCCGACCGCCTCGCGCAGGTCGTCGGGAACCTCGTCGACAACGCTGCACGGGCGACCGGCCCGGAGGGAACCGTCCGGATCGGACTGACCGACACGGTGGACGGCCCGGTCCTCACGGTCGAGGACGACGGTCCCGGGATCGCGTCGGTCGACCGCGAACGGGTGTTCGACCGGCTCGTCCGACTCGAGGACGCCCGCGATGCGCGATCAGGCGGCGCCGGACTCGGGCTCCCGATCGCGCGGGGCATCGCCGTCGCACACGGCGGGACCCTCGCGTGCGGGGAGGTCGGCGACCTGGGTGGCGCGGTCTTCGTGCTGCGGCTGCCGTCGTCGGCACACGTGCACGCCGTCGCACCCCCGCCTCTGGTGCCGGGCGCATCGGCTCGGTAGCGTCGGAGCATGACCGACGGGGCGCAGGACCAGGCGAGGGTGGTGTCGGTCAGCCGTGACGACGCACACCGCTTCAGCAAACCGGTCGTCGACGAGATCGTGCTCGTCGAGGGCTGGGGCATCGAGGGCGACGCCCACGCCGGCACCACCGTGCAGCATCGGTCCCGTGTCGCCCGCGACCCCTCCCAGCCGAACCTCCGGCAGGTGCACCTCCTGCACGCCGAGGTCTTCGACGAGGTCGCGCACGACGGCTTCGACGTCACACCCGGGGCGATGGGGGAGAACGTCACCACCCGGGGCGTCGACCTGCTCGGACTGCCCGAGGGCACGCTGCTGCGCCTCGGCGACGAGGCGGTCGTCCGTGTCACCGGACTCCGCAACCCCTGCCAGCAGATCAACGACTTCGAGCTGGGGCTCCTCCGGGCGGTCCTCGGTCGTGCGGACGACGGCACCGTCGAGCGGAAGGGCGGCGTGATGAGCGTCGTCGTCGCCGGTGGCACGGTGCGCGGCGGCGACCGGATCGACGTCGAGCTGCCCGCCGGCGCGCACGTCCCCCTCGCCCCGGTGTGATCGTCAGGCCGTCGCGGCTCCTGTACCCTGGTGTCCTCTGCGAGTGTGGTGGAATGGTAGACACGGGGCACTCAAAATGCTCTGCTTCACGGCGTGCGGGTTCGAGTCCCGCCACTCGTACAAGTCGGTTCTCGGTCTGACGTGGTCAACGTCCGTCGTCTAGTAGGCTGGACGGCGTGAGTGACACAGAAGCAACTGCACCAGCACCCCGTCGCGTCGTCGTCGCCGAGGACGAGTCGCTCATCCGCCTCGACATCGTGGAGATCCTCCGCGACAACGGCTTCGACGTCGTCGGCGAAGCGGGTGACGGCGAGACCGCCGTGCAGCTCGCCACCGACCTCCGTCCGGACCTCGTCGTGATGGACGTCAAGATGCCCCAGCTCGACGGCATCTCCGCTGCCGAGAAGCTCTCCAAGAACCACATTGCTCCAGTGGTCCTCCTCACGGCGTTCAGCCAGAAGGACCTCGTCGAGCGTGCGACCGAGGCCGGCGCACTCGCCTACGTCGTCAAGCCGTTCACGCCGAACGACCTGCTGCCCGCGATCGAGATCGCCCTCTCGCGTCACCAGCAGATCATCACGCTCGAGGCCGAGGTCGCCGACCTCGTCGAGCGCTTCGAGACCCGCAAGCTCGTCGACCGCGCCAAGGGCCTGTTGAACGAGAAGATGGGCCTCACCGAGCCCGAGGCGTTCCGCTGGATCCAGAAGGCCTCGATGGACCGCCGCCTCACCATGCACGACGTCGCCAAGGCGATCATCGAGCAGCTCAGCGCCAAGAAGTAGTCGCTCACCGACGCTCACGCAGCGCCGCCGGACCCGGTGTCCGGCGGCGCTGCTGTGTTCCCGGGGCACGCCGGGCCGACCACCTGCTTGACTGGAGCCGTGGACGACGTGGTGATCCGTGCCTCCAGGCCCGACGACATGCCCGCGGTGGCCGACCTGCGCTGGCGGTGGAGCGTGGAGGAGGGCGGCGCGACGCCCTCGACGACGCCGGAGGCGTACCGCGGGGCGATGGCGGCGTTCGCCGTCGCACACCCCGAGACACACCGCTGCGTCGTCGCGGAGCACGAGGGCCGCGTGCTCGGGATGGCGTGGCTCGGGCTCGTCGCGCGGCCACCGACACCGGACCGACCGGGGCGCCGGCTGACCGCCGACGTGCAGACGGTGTACGTGCACCCGGACCTGCGCGGGCGCGGCGTCGCGAAGCGGCTCGTCACGGCGCTGCTCGACGTGGCCGACGAGCTCGGGGTGGAGCGCACGTCGGTGCACTCGAGCGTCGACGGCGAGACGCTCTACCGTCGCCTCGGGTTCGGCGATGCGCGGCTCCTGCTCCAACGGCCTCCGGAGGACTGAACCGGTCGTTCGTCAGTTCCGGGCGGGCAGCTGCTGGAGCGTCCAGGCGTTCTCGTCGGGGTCGGTGAAGAAGACGAACCGGCCCCAGGCCATCTCGTCGACACCGATCGCGTTCACCCCGAGCCCCTGCAGGTGGGCGAGGGCCTCGTCGGCGTCGGGCACGACGACCTGGATGGACTTGAGGGATCCGGGGAGCACGTCGGGGGACATGATGCCCTCCCCGAACGCGATCGAGCAGGCCGACCCGGGCGGGGTGGCCTGGACGAACCGGAGCCCGTCGGACACACGTTGGTCGTGGTCGATGGTGAAGCCGATGCGCTCGTAGAACTCGCGAGCGCGATCGACGTCGGTCACGGGGACCATGATGAGTTCGATCTTCCAGTCCATGGCGGACTCCCTGCGTCGGTGCGAGGGGTTCAGCGAGCCTCGCGGATCATGTTCGTGATGCGCACGGTGGAGCAGCGCCGCCCCTGGTCGTCGGTCAGGACGATCTCGTGCGTGGTGAGCGTGCCGCCGAGGTGGAGCGCCGTGCAGGTGCCCGTGACCAGGCCGCTCGTGGCGCTCCGCGAGTGCGACGCGTTCAGTTCGATGCCGACGGCGTAGCGGCCGGGGCCGGCGTGCACGTTCGCGGCCATCGAGCCGAGGCTCTCGGCGAGGACGACGTACGCGCCCCCGTGCAGCAGGCCGACGGGCTGGCGGTTGCCCTCGACCGGGATGGTGCCGACGGCCCGTTCGGCCGAGAGCTCCGTGATGACCATGCCCATCTTCTCGGCGAGCTCGCCCATGCCGCGGTCGGCGAGGCGATCGTCGACGGTCCCGGTGGTGGTGGCTTCGTCGGTCACGCTGGCGGACTCCCGTGTCGGATGGCGTCGGTAGGCTGTCCGGGTGTCGGACTCCGCAAAGCCTACCCTCATGGTCATCGACGGCCACTCGCTCGCCTTCCGGGCCTTCTACGCGCTGCCGGTCGACAGTTTCGTGAACCGCGAGGGGCAGCACACGAACGCCATCCACGGCTTCATCTCGATGCTGCTCATGCTCCTCCAGCGCGAGAAGCCGACCCACCTCGCGGTCGCGTTCGACATCTCCCGGTTCTCGTTCCGCACCCGTGAGTACGAGGACTACAAGGGCACCCGCTCCGAGACCCCGGCCGAGTTCAAGGGTCAGATCCCGCTGCTGCAGCAGGCGCTCGAGGCGATGGGCATCACGACGGTCACGAAGGAGGACTACGAGGCCGACGACATCCTCGCCACCTTCGCCCGTCAGGGGTCCGAGCAGGGCTACCAGGTCTACGTCGTCTCCGGCGACCGCGACTCGATCCAGCTCGTGAACGACGACGTCACGCTGCTCTACCCGTCGGTCCGCGGGGTATCGGAGCTCACCCGCTACGACCGCGACAAGGTCTACGAGCGCTACGGCATCGAGCCGCACCAGTACCCGGACATCGCGGCGCTCGTCGGCGAGACCAGCGACAACCTGATCGGCATCGACAAGGTCGGCGAGAAGACCGCCGTGAAGTGGATCACGGCGTACGGCTCGCTCGACGGTGTGCTCGAGCACGCCGACGAGATCAAGGGCGTCGTCGGCAACAACCTGCGCGAGCAGAAGGACCGGGCGATCCGGAACCGCAAGCTGAACCGGCTCGTCAACGACGTCGAGCTGCCCGTCGGTCCCGCCGACGTCGCGCTCCGTCCGCTCGACGAGACCGCGGTGCGCGAGCTCTTCGCGAAGCTGCAGTTCCGCACGCTGCTCGACCGCGTGTTCAAGGTCGCGGGCTCCGGCGAGCCGTCGGAGTCCGGCGAGGCCGAGGGCTCGGTCGACAGCGGTGCGCCGACCCCGCCGCCGGTGAAGACCCTGATCGACGAAGAACTCGGCTACTGGCTCGAGCGTCGCAACGCGTCCGAGGCGGCGAACGGCTACGGCGTCGCGGTCGAGGTCATCGACGGTCGTCTCAGCGCGATCGGCATCGCGACGCACGACGATGCGGTCCTCGTGCCCGGCGGCAGCGGTGCGAAGGACTACGAGCAGCTGTCGGCGTGGTTCGCGTCGGACGCCCCGAAGCACTTCCACGACGCGAAGGAAGCCATCAAGGCCCTCGCCGGGGTCGGCATCCAGGTGAACGGCATCGCCGGCGACGCCCGCATCACGGGTTGGCTCGCGCAGCCGGGCAAACAGGGGCAGCCCCTCACGGACCTCGTCTACCAGGAGCTCGGCGAAGAACTCCCGACGGCGGACCCGAACCAGCTCGTCCCCGAGACCGACCCGGTGAACGTGGGGGTGCACGCCTGGTTCGTGCTGCGGGTCTCCACCGCCCTGCGCGCCCGGATCGACGAGTCCTCGCTGCGGGTGCTCGACGACATCGAGCTGCCGCTCGTCCCCGTCCTCGCGGGCATGGAGACCGTCGGCGTCGGCATCGACCGTCCCGTGCTGACCGGGCTCTCGCACGACCTGGGGGAGCGCGCCGCCGAGCTCGCACAGCAGGCCTTCGCCGAGATCGGGCACGAGGTCAACCTCGGGTCGCCGAAGCAGCTGCAGGAAGTCCTCTTCACCGAGCTCGCGATGCCGAAGACCCGCAAGACGAAGACCGGGTTCTCGACCGACGCCGCCAGCCTCACCGACCTGCAGGAACAGCACCCGCACCCGTTCCTCGGTCTGCTGCTGCAGCACCGCGACGCGACGAAGCTGCGGCAGATCGTCGACACCCTCGACGCCGCGGTCGTCGACGGCCGCATCCACACGCGCTACGAGCAGACCGGCAGCAGCACGGGCCGCATCTCGTCCACTGACCCGAACCTGCAGAACATCCCGGTCAAGACCGCGGTCGGCCGTCGGGTGCGCTCGGCCTTCGCCGTGGCCGAGCCGTACACGACGCTCATCACCGCCGACTACTCGCAGATCGAGATGCGCATCATGGCGCACCTCTCCGGTGACCCGGGGCTGATCCAGGCGTTCAACGAGGGCGAGGACCTGCACCGCTTCGTCGGCGCGCGCGTGTTCTCGGTCGAGCCGGCGGACGTCACGCCCGAGATGCGCACGAAGGTCAAGGCGATGTCGTACGGCCTCGCGTACGGCCTCAGCCCGTTCGGTCTGTCGAAGCAGCTCCGCATCGAGCAGTCCGAGGCGAAGACGCTCATGACCGAGTACTTCGCCCGCTTCGGTGCCGTGCGCGACTACCTCCGCGGCGTCGTCGAGCAGGCGCGGGAGGACGGCTACACCGAGACCATCTTCGGTCGCCGTCGTCCGTTCCCGGACCTCAAGAGCCCGAACCGCGTCCTCCGTGAGAACGCGGAGCGTGCCGCCCTGAACGCACCGATCCAGGGGTCGGCTGCCGACATCATGAAGATCGCGATGCTCGGTGTCGCTCAGGACCTGCGCGAGGGCGACCTCGGGTCGCACCTGCTGCTGCAGGTCCACGACGAGCTCATCCTCGAGGTCGCTCCCGGCGAGCAGGATCGCGTCGAGGAGATCCTCCGCACCCGCATGGGCGGCGCTGCCGAACTGAGCGTCCCGCTGGACGTGTCCGTCGGTCTCGGCCCGAACTGGGAGGCGGCGGCGCACTGACGCGCGACCGTCTGTCGGACCGGAGGCACGGTGTCGGCTGGCACCGTGCCTCCAGTCCGTCTGCGGCCGGGTCGCAGACCCGTCGGCGGTCCTCGATAGGGTCGAGAGCATGACCGAAGACCGTCCCGTCCGCCAGCCCTCCGCAGTCGACCGCGTCGCCGAGGACTGGGTGACCACCCTCGTCGACCTCGACCCGACCGTCGCCACGTACATCGGTGTGCCCGGGCGCACGGGGGAGTACGGCGACACCTCGCCCGCCGGCGCAGCGGCCCTCGCCGACGCCGCACGCGCAGCGAAGAGCGACCTCGACGCGGCCGACGCAGTGGACGCCGTCGACCGCGTGACGAAGACCGACCTCGGCGCCGAGCTCGACCTGATCCAGGAGTCGTACGACCGGAAGCTCCACCTCCGTGACCTCAACGTCATCGCGAGCCCGGCGCAGTCCGTCCGCGAGATCCTCGACCTCATGCCGACCGGGACCGAGTCGGACTGGCAGGACATCGCGAGCCGCCTGCAGGCGCTGCCCGACGCGCTCGAGGGCATCCGGGAGACCCTGCTCGAGGGCACCCGCGAGGACGTCACGCCCGCGAAGCGCCAGGTCGCGCTCATCGCCGAACAGGCCGCCCGCAACGGTGCCGAGGGTGGCGTCTTCCAGCAGCTCGTCGACGGTGCCGCACCGGAGGCCGGCGGCTCCGTCCCCGAGTCGCTGCGTGCCGACCTCGCCCGCGGGGCCGAGGTCGCGGCGGCCGCGTACCGGTCGTTCGGGCAGTTCCTCGAGCACGAGCTGCTGCCCCTCGCGACCCCGGTGGACGCTGTCGGGCGTGAGGCGTACGAGCTGCACTCCCGCCGCTTCCTCGGCGCCGTGGTGGACCTCGACGAGACGTACGAGTGGGGGATCGAGGAGCTCGCCCGGATGCGTGCCGAGCAGGAGCGCATCGCCGACCGCATCGAGTCCGGTGCGAGCGTCGCCCGCGCGATCGAGGTCCTCGACACCGACCCCGCCCGTGTCCTCCACGGCACCGACGCCCTGCAGCGCTGGATGCAGGAGACGAGCGACGAGTCGATCCGGGCGATGGACGGCAAGTACTTCGACATCGCCGACCCGATCAAGCGTCTCGAGTGCCGGATCGCCCCCACGCAGGAGGGCGGGATCTACTACACGGGCCCGTCCGACGACTTCTCCCGCGCCGGTCGCATGTGGTGGTCCGTCCCGCAGGGCGTCACCGAGTTCGGCACCTGGCGTGAGAAGACGACGGTCTACCACGAGGGTGTCCCGGGACACCACCTCCAGATCAGCCAGGGCGTCTACAACCGCGGCGAGCTGAACACCTGGCGCCGGCAGCTGTCCGGCTCGTCGGGCCACGTCGAGGGCTGGGCGCTCTACGCCGAGCGACTGATGGAGCAGCTCGGCTTCCTCGACGACGACGGCGACCGCCTCGGCATGCTCGACGGCCAGCGGATGCGTGCCGCCCGTGTGGTGCTCGACATCGGCGTCCACCTGCAGAAGACGAACCCCGACGGCGGCGCGTGGACGTGGGAGTACGCGCTCGACTTCATGCGCGAGAACGTGAACATGTCCGACGCCTTCGTGCAGTTCGAGGTGGCCCGCTACTTCGGCTGGCCGGGCCAGGCACCGTCCTACAAGGTGGGGCAGCGCGTCTGGGAGTCGATCCGTGACGAGGTCGCCGCTCGTGAGGGCGCGGCCTTCGACCTCAAGGCGTTCCACCACCGTGCCCTCGCGCTCGGCAGCATCGGCCTCGACACCCTCCGGACCGCACTGCTCGACTGAGCGGACTGACCGACAGCGGCAGGCCCGCAACCGGGTGACACGCCCGGTTGTGGGCCTTCGCTGCGTGCGGTTAGACTTGTGCGGCGCATCCCGCGCCAATCAACCACATCGCCACGACGGCTCGCACCGGCATCCGGTACGGACCAGGGGGTCGCTCCCTCGCCGTCACGGCCCGACTCATGTCCGTTCGGAGCAATCTCTACATGACAACCACCACGACCAAGGCTCCCAAGCAGGTCGCCATCAACGACATCGGCTCGGCTGATGACTTCCTGGCCGAGGTCGAGAAGACCCTGAAGTTCTTCAACGACGGAGACCTCATCTCCGGCACCGTCGTGAAGATCGACCGCGACGAGGTCCTCCTCGACGTCGGTTACAAGACCGAGGGTGTCATCCCCTCGCGCGAACTCTCGATCAAGCACGACGTCGACCCCAACGAGGTCGTCGAGGTCGGCGACGAGGTCGAGGCCCTGGTTCTCCAGAAGGAGGACAAGGAAGGTCGCCTCATCCTGTCGAAGAAGCGCGCGCAGTACGAGCGTGCGTGGGGCGACGTCGAGAAGATCAAGGAGTCCGACGGCGTCGTGACCGGCACGGTCATCGAGGTCGTCAAGGGCGGTCTCATCGTCGACATCGGCCTCCGTGGCTTCCTCCCGGCCTCGCTCATCGAGCTGCGTCGCGTCCGCGACCTCACGCCGTACCTCGGCCAGGAGCTCGAGGCGAAGATCCTCGAGCTCGACAAGAACCGCAACAACGTGGTCCTCTCGCGCCGCGCCCTGCTCGAGCAGACGCAGTCCGAGTCGCGCACCACCTTCCTCAACAACCTCCACAAGGGCCAGGTCCGCAAGGGCATCGTGTCGTCGATCGTCAACTTCGGTGCGTTCGTCGACCTGGGTGGCGTCGACGGTCTCGTCCACGTCTCCGAGCTCAGCTGGAAGCACATCGAGCACGCCAGCGAGGTCGTCGAGGTCGGTCAGGAAGTCACCGTCGAGATCCTCGAGGTGGACCTGGACCGCGAGCGCGTGTCGCTCTCGCTCAAGGCCACGCAGGAGGACCCGTGGCAGGTCTTCGCCCGCACCCACGCGATCGGTCAGATCGCGCCGGGCAAGGTCACGAAGCTCGTGCCGTTCGGTGCCTTCGTCCGCGTTGCCGACGGCATCGAGGGCCTCGTGCACATCTCGGAGCTGTCGAACAAGCACGTCGAGCTCGCCGAGCAGGTCGTGTCGGTCAACGACGAGGTCTTCGTCAAGATCATCGACATCGACCTCGACCGTCGCCGCATCTCGCTCAGCCTCAAGCAGGCCAACGAGGGTGTCGACCCCGAGGGCACCGAGTTCGACCCGGCGCTCTACGGCATGCCGACCGAGTACGACGACAAGGGTGACTACAAGTACCCGGACGGCTTCGACCCGGAGACGAACGAGTGGCTCGAGGGCTACGACACCCAGCGCACCGAGTGGGAGGGCCAGTACGCGGCCGCCCAGTCGCGTTGGGAAGCCCACAAGGCGCAGGTCGCGAAGACCATCGCCGACGAGGCGAAGGGCGACTTCGATCTCCCCGCCACGGCCTCCTCGTCGTCGACGTTCGCGAACGAGTCGAACGGTCAGGGCACCCTGGCCGACGACGCCTCGCTCGCAGCGCTCCGCGAGAAGCTCAGCTCGACCAACTGATCGAGCGGTTCGCCCGTACCGGAAGCCCGGCATCCCTGAGAAGGGGTGCCGGGCTTCCGGCCGTTCGGGCAGGTGCGCTCGCTACGCTGTTCCGGTGCGCATCATCGGTCTCACGGGCGGCATCGCCGCAGGCAAGTCGACGGTCTCCGGGCGCTGGGCGGAGCACGGCGCGGTCGTGGTCGACGCCGATCGGCTCGCGCGTGCGGCGGTGGCCCCGGGGAGTCCCGGTCTCGCACGGGTCGCGGAGCGGTTCGGACCCGGTGTGATCGCGGCCGACGGGTCACTCGATCGTCCGGCACTCGGTGCGGTCGTGTTCTCGGACCCCGCCGCACGGAAGGACCTCGAGGCGATCACCCATCCCGAGGTCTGGCGCCTCGCACGACTCGCCTTCGACGCAGCCGAGGCCGCCGATCCCGATGCGGTGGTCGTGTACGACGTCCCGCTCCTGGCCGAGGCCCGCGGCAGCCGTCCGCTGCACTTCGACGCGGTCGTGGTGGTGGACGCGCCCGCGGCGCAGCGGATCGAGCGACTCGTCGACCACCGCGGCATGGCCCGTGATGAAGCTGAGCGCCGCGTGTCCGCGCAGGCGAGCGACGCTGAACGGCTGGCACTGGCGGACCACGTCGTCGACGCCACCGGGACGCTCGCGGACACCATCCGCTCGGCGGACGAGGTCTGGGGACGCCTCTCCCGATGAAGCACCGGCTGCTCCTGATCGTGGCGGCGGTCGTGCTCGTCGCGATGGGCGCCGCGGCACTGGTCGCGGCGAACGTGCTCGGCGGGCAGCGGATGGAACAGCACGGACGGATCTCGGCGGCGGACCGGCCGCACGGCGATGCGCACGGCCCGGAGGGGGAGTTCCACCGCTTCCGGCTCGGCACGATCAACGGGCAGCGACTCGAACCGAACCGCGACGACTTCGCGGCACGCACCAACGCCGACGGCCCACTGCTGCTCTTCCTGCCGGCGACCCGCGCGAAGCCGGCCGACTACCAGCTGTTCCTCGGCACCGCGCTGCAGGACGGGTACCACGTGCTCGGGCTCGACTACTGGAACCTCGGCAGGACCCTCTCGGGCACGTGCGAGGCCGACGCGCACTGCTACGGCCAGGTGCAGCGCAACCGATTCGACGGCAGCCGCCCGTCCGAGTTCAGCTCGGTGCGGCCCTCCGGTTCGATCGTGTCGCGGTTCCGTGACGCGATCGCGTACCTCGACGACCACGACCCCGGTGGCGGCTGGGGTCGGTTCGTCCAGGACGGCGACGACATCGCGTGGAACGACATCGTCGTCGCCGGGCACTCGCAGGGCGGCGGCGAGGCGGCGTACATCGCGCACATCCGGTCGGTGCAGGGCGCGCTGATGTTCTCGTCCCCGGTGGAGTCGCTCGGCGCGGAGCACGCCGCCTGGATGGACCGACCCGGCAAGACCCCGGTCGACCGGATGTACGCCATCGACGACGTCCGCGACGTGTTCGGTCCGCGGATCCGTGGGTCGTGGAAGGTACTGGGCCTCGACGGTCCGACGGGCCCGTTCCGCACCGACACCGCGCCACCGGGCACCGACGCGGACCCGCACGCGATCCTCACCGACATCCGGGTCGGGTCACCGGGGGAGTCGCACTCCCGGACGATCAAGGACTCGACGCCCCTCGGCCCGGACGGCACCCCTCGGATGCTCGCCCTCTGGCAGTGGCTCCTCCACCGGTTCCCGACCGGGCCGGAGGGCTCAGGGCCGTCCTAGGAAGCGGCAGTGCCGCCCCACCTCGGACCCGTCATAGGGAGCCGCAATACTCTGAGTCCGTGCAGCATGCAGGCGAACGACCCGACCTGCGCTCGATCATCCGCACCCGGGCGGAGCAGGACGGCGAGCGCAACTACCTCGAGGACGCGCGCAGTGACCGCGTCCTGACCTACCGTGCCCTCGACGACGCCGTGTCCGCGTGGTCGTCGACGTTCGACGCGATCGGCGTCCCGGCGTCCGGCGCGGTCCTCGTCGACCTCGGTGACCCGCTCGCCTTCGCCGTCGTGCACCTCGCCGCCCTCGCGACCGGTCGCCGGGCGATCCCCGTGGACACCGGCCAGCCGACGACGGAACCCGGTCGGCTCGCCGACCTGATCGGTGGGGCCTCCATGGTGGTGTCGGACCGCGCCGCGGACGCGACCGTCCCCGGAGCTCCCGCCAGCGGGATCGACGCGGCCACGTTCCTCCCGGCCGGCGTCCGCGACGGCGACCTGCCGTCGGAGAGCCCGGATGCTCCGGGCGAGGGATCGGTCGTGCTGTTCACCTCCGGGTCGACCGGCACGCCGAAGGGTGTCGAACTGCCCGAGTCGCAGCTGCTCTTCGTGGCACGCGCCGTCGCACGCCACAACGCCCTCACGTCGGCGGACCGCGGCTTCAACTCCCTGCCGCTCTTCCACGTGAACGCCGAGGTCGTCGGCCTGCTCGCGACGCTGGTGTCCGGCGCGACGCTCGTGCTCGACCGACGCTTCCGCCGCACCGGGTTCTGGGAGCTGCTCGCCGAGCGACGGATCACCTGGCTGAACGCGGTGCCGGCGATCCTCGCGGTCCTCGCGAAGACCGGACCGCTGGACTTCCCGGAGGGCCTGCGCTTCGTCCGCAGTGCGTCGGCTCCGCTGCCCGACCCGGTGCGTCAGGCGCTGGGCGACGTCCCGCTCGTCGTGAGCTGGGGGATGACCGAGGGCGCGTCGCAGATCACCGCGACCCCGCTCGGTGCGTCGGCACGCGTCGGGACCGTGGGCGTGCCAGTGGGTTCCGAGGTGCAGGTCCGCGGCGAGGACGGCTCCGTCCTGCCCGCCGACGAGGTCGGTGCGCTCTGGATCCGCGGCGAGGGCATCGTCCACCGCTACCTGTTCGGCCGCGCCGCCGAACGCTTCGACGCCGACGGCTGGCTGAGCACGGGGGACGTCGGCTCGGTTTCGGCGGACGGATGGGTGTCCCTCGCGGGGCGCTCCGACGACGTGATCAACCGCGGTGGCGAGAAGGTGTACCCGTCCGAGGTCGAGGACGTCCTGCTCGGGGACGAACGCGTCCTCGAAGCCGTCGTCGTCGGCCGCCCGCACGACGTCCTCGGTGCCGTGCCGATCGCGTACGTCATCCCGCAACCCGACGAGCCGGTCGACGCCGAGGCCCTCGTCGCCGACCTGACCGCACGCGCCGAGGCACGCCTCACCCGGTTCCGGCGCCCCGTCGAGATCGTCGTCGTACCCGACCTGCCCCGCGCACCGACCGGCAAGGTGCAGCGGGCGAAGGTGCGCACGATGGCCGCCCACCCGTGAGCGCCGCTGCTTCCGCTGCGGGCACCGGCGAGCAGACGCCCACCCGGACCGCGGAGGGGAAGCCCCGTCACCTGTACGAGGTGGACGTCCTCCGCATCCTCACCTTCGCGTGCGTGATCGGCGTCCACACCACGAGCCACACGGTCGCCACCGACGACGTGCCGCTGAACGCACTGCTCGGGCTGTTGCACTTCACCCGCCTGGTGTTCTTCTCGCTCACGGCGTTCGTGCTCGTGTACAGCTACACGCTCCGGCCGCGGCCGATGGCGCAGTTCTGGCCGAAGCGCTTCCTGCTCGTGGGTATGCCGTACCTGGCGTGGTCGTTCGTCTACGTCGCCGCGTCGTGGTTGCTCAGCAGCACCCGGCGAGGCGACGTCCCCGACCTCGTCCGCACCTACGCCGAGGGCATCGTCACCGGGGTCTCCTGGTACCACCTGTACTTCCTGCTGGTGACCATGCAGGTGTACCTGCTGCTGCCGGTGATCGTCTGGATCGTGCGGAGGACCCGCGGCCACCACGTCACCCTGCTCGTCGTCTCCCTGGTGGTCCAGCTCGTCGTCTTCGCCGGGTACAAGTACTTCCCCGCGAGCGACGCGTGGCTGCAGGGGCACCAGAAGCAGTTCTTCTTCTCGTACGTGTTCTTCATCGTGTCCGGCGCCATCGCCGCGGACCATGCCGACCGCTTCCTCCGCTTCATCCGCGTTCACCGGCGTGCCGTGCTCTGGGGCTTCGCCGGGGTGGGCGTCCTCACCCTCGGCGTCTGGGCGCTGCAGGTCGGGCTCGGACAGTCGCTCTACGCCGCCGGCACCCCGTTGCAGCCGATCCAGGCGATCTGGAGCGGCGCGGTCTTCGTCGGGTTCCTGGCGATCGGAGCCCGCTGGGCGGACCGACGCCGGCCCGGCAGCCCGCTTGCACGCTTCATCGACTACGGGTCCGACCGGTCGTTCGGGATCTTCCTGAGCCACCCGTTCATGATCTGGATCCTGCTGTACGGCGACAGCTGGCTCGAGCGGGTCGTCCCGAAGCCGTGGCTGACGCTCGTGACGTACCTGCTCGTGCTCGTGCTGTCCGTCGCGGTGACGGAGTTGTTCCGGTGGACGCCGTTGAGCGTGCCGCTGACCGGGCGGCCGTCGCTCGCGTCCCGCGGGCAGCGGGAGGCACGGACGCGGAAGCGTGCGGCTGCTGCGGGGGTGCCGTCGCCGGTGCCCGCACCGGCGCGGTCGGCGGAGCCGGTCGAACCCGACGACGCGCTCGTGGGCGAGACGGACGACGTGGGGCGGCGCGCCGCGCGCTGACGCGGCGGCAAGGTGCGGTTGACGAGATCCGCCGCTTCGGCGAGTGGGTGTCGGCCTGGAGGCGCGGGGCGGGCGGGCACCGTGCCTCCCGTCCGGTAGACGCTGCGTCGCGAAAGCGACAGAGTGCTGCGGACGGTTCCGCGCAATCTGTCGCCTTGGCGGTAGCAAGGTGCTGCGCGTGACGGGATCTGTCGCTTCGGCGAGTGGGTGTCGGCCTGGAGGCGCGGGGCGGGCTGGCACCGCGCCTCCCGTCGGGTCCGTACCGGCCCGCTCGGCCGCCGTCGCGTGAGCGACAGTGTGCTGCGGACGGTTCCGCGCAATCTGTCGCCTCGGCGGTAGGAAGGTGGCGCGCGTGACGGGACCCGTCGCTTCGGCGAGTGGGTGTCGGCCTGGAGGCGCGGGGCGGGCTGGCACCGTGCCTCCCGTCCGGTAGACGCTGCGTCGCGAAAGCGACAGAGTGCTGCGGATGGTTCCACGCAATCTGTCGCGTTGGCGGCAGGAAGGTGGTGCGGTTGACGGGATCTGTCGCTTCGGCGAGTGGGTGTCGGTCTGGAGGCGCGGGGCGGGCTGGCACCGCGCCTCCCGTCCGGTGGGGCGCGAGCGGGTGTATCAGGCGGCCGGCTGCTCGGCCTTCGGGGTGCCGATCTCGAGGACGCCGTCGGTCATCGTGAGCCGCTGCGGCTTCATGACCCACGCGACGACCGCAGCCGCCGCGAGCAGTGCGCACGACAGCGCGAACGGCAGTTGCCAGCCAGAGGCGTCGATGAGCACGCCGAACACGATCGGCGAGATGACGCCGGCGATGCCGAAGCCGGTGTTCATGAAGCCGGACGCCGTGCCGGACCACTGGGGCGCGACGTCCATCGGGATCGCCCAGAGGTTCGCGTTGCAGAGCTCGAGGAAGAAGAACGAGAGGGCGAGGGAGATCGTCGCCACGACGAGGCCCTGCCCGATGACGAGCGGGAGCAGGCAGACGAGCGAGCCGCCCAGCCCGATGACGAGCACGATCCGTCGGGCGTTCCGGCTGTTGCCCCCTCGGTGGATGATGCGGTCGCTCAGCATGCCGCCGACCGTGTCCCCGACGACGCCGGCGAGCAGCACCAGGGTGGTGAAGAGCGCGAACTGGCTGATCGGCAGGCCGTACGTGCTGCTCAGGAAGGTCGGGATCCAGGTGAGGAACACCCAGAGCACCCAGCCGTAGCCGAAGTCGACGAAGGTGACCGGCAGGATCTGGCGGGCGAGCGTGCGCCACGGGACCGGCGGTCGGGTCGCGCGGGTCTCGACGGGCGGGAGCTCGTCGAGTTCGACCTGCTTGATGCCCGCGGTGTCCTCGGGCTTGTCGCGGAACCAGACGAACCAGACGATGGCCCACGCGATCGACAGCACGGCGGTCGCGAAGAACGCCCAGCGCCAGCTGCCGGTGGCGCCGATCACCCACGCGACCAGGAGCGGTGCGAGGGCGTTCCCGAGCCGGGCGGCCGAGTGCACGACGCCCTGCGCGAAGCCGTTCCGGTCGCGGGGGATCCACCGGCTCATCGCCTGGGTCGCTGCGGGGAACGCCGCGGCCTCACTGAGACCGAGGAGTGCGCGGGCGGCGAAGAGGGTCCAGAACCCGACCGAGAACCCCGTCCACAGCGTGGCCACGCCCCAGACGACGGTGATGACGAAGAGGGCCTTCCGCGGGCCGAACTTCTCGGCGATGGTCCCCCCGAAGACCTGCAGCAGCGCGTACGGCAGGGCGAAGGCGGAGACGATGAGCCCCGCCGTCGTCTCGTTGAAGCCGAAGTCCTCGGTGATGTGGGGGAGCGCGGTGGAGATGTTCGTGCGGTCGATGTACGAGATCGCGTACATGCAGCACAGCAGGATGAGCACCCGTCCGCGGATGCGTCCGCGGATCGGGGTGCCCTTCGTCGGTGCGGCGGGGGTCGCCGTCGTCATGGGGCCTCTTCGGGGAGTGAGAAGGTGTCGGGTTGCTGAACGGATCGGAGGCTATGCCCGGTCGTTATCAGCCGTCTTGGAGGCTGCTTGGGACGGACGATACGCCGAGGGCGAGCAGACGGCTCCGGTGTCAGGGGTCCCGACTACCGTTGGAGCCATGTCAGTGTCAATCGAGCCCACGCGCGCGGTCCGCCCGTTCGAGGTCATCAGCGAGTACTCGCCGAGCGGCGACCAGCCCGCGGCGATCGCCGAACTCGCGGGACGGATCAACGCCGGTGAGACCGACGTGGTGCTGCTCGGTGCGACCGGTACCGGCAAGTCCGCGACCACCGCCTGGCTCATCGAGCAGGTGCAGCGGCCGACGCTCGTCCTCGCGCACAACAAGACGCTCGCGGCCCAGCTCGCGAACGAGTTCCGCAGCCTGCTGCCGGAGAACGCGGTCGAGTACTTCGTCTCCTACTACGACTACTACCAGCCCGAGGCGTACGTCCCGCAGACGGACACCTTCATCGAGAAGGACTCCTCGGTCAACGCCGAGGTCGAGCGGCTCCGGCACTCGACGACGAACTCCCTGCTCAGCCGACGCGACGTCGTGGTGGTCTCGACCGTGTCCTGCATCTACGGCCTCGGCACGCCGGAGCAGTACATGAACGCCTCGGTCGCGCTGCACGTCGGCCAGACGATCTCGCGCGACCAGCTCGTCCGCAAGTTCGTCGCGATGCAGTACCAGCGCAACGACGTCGACTTCGCCCGCGGCACGTTCCGGGTCCGCGGCGACACGCTCGAGATCATCCCGATGTACGAAGAGCAGGCGATCCGCATCGAGATGTTCGGTGACGAGGTCGAAGCGCTGTCGTACCTGCACCCGCTCACCGGCAACGTGATCGAGGACATGCCCGCAGTGTCGATCTTCCCGGCGTCGCACTACGTCGCCGACACCGAGGTGATGCACCGGGCCATCGGCACCATCAAGGAAGAGCTCGCAGAGCGCCTCGCCGAACTCGAGGGGCAGGGCAAGCTGCTCGAAGCCCAGCGGCTGCGGATGCGCACCACGTTCGACATCGAGATGATGGAGCAGATCGGCTTCTGCTCCGGCATCGAGAACTACTCGCGGCACATGGACGGCCGTGGCGCGGGCGAGCCGCCGCACTGCCTGCTCGACTTCTTCCCCGACGACCTCCTCATCGTGATCGACGAGTCGCACGTCACGGTGCCGCAGATCGGTGCGATGTACGAGGGCGACGCGTCGCGGAAGCGCACGCTCGTCGAACACGGCTTCCGCCTGCCGAGCGCGCTCGACAACCGCCCGCTGACGTGGGAGGAGTTCCTCGAGCGCTCCGGGCAGAAGGTGTACTTGTCGGCGACGCCGGGGCGGTACGAGCTCGGCGTGACCGACAGCGTCGTGGAGCAGATCATCCGCCCGACGGGCCTGATCGACCCCGAGATCGTCGTGAAGCCGAGCGACGGCCAGATCGACGACCTGCTCGAGGAGATCAAGCAGCGCGTCGACAAGGACGAACGCGTGCTCGTCACCACGCTGACGAAGCGGATGGCGGAGGAACTCACCGACTTCCTCGGCAACGCCGGCGTCCGGGTCCGGTACCTGCACTCCGACGTCGACACCCTGAAGCGCGTGGAGCTCCTGACCGAGCTCCGCCAGGGCGTCTACGACGTGCTCGTCGGCATCAACCTGCTGCGCGAGGGCCTCGACCTGCCCGAGGTCTCCCTGGTCGCCATCCTCGACGCCGACAAGGAGGGCTTCCTGCGGTCGTCGACGTCGCTCATCCAGACGATCGGTCGTGCTGCCCGCAACGTGTCGGGGCAGGTGCTCATGTACGCCGACAAGATGACCGACTCGATGAAGCAGGCGATCGAGGAGACCGACCGCCGTCGCGAGAAGCAGGTCGCCTACAACACCGAGCACGGCATCGACCCGCAGCCGCTCCGCAAGAAGATCGCCGACATCACCGAGGTGCTGCAGCGCGAGAACGACGACACGAAGGCGCTGCTCGAGGGACGTCCCGGCGCCGACGGTCGCCGCTCGCCCACGCCGAACCTGAAGCGCGGCGGCATCGCGGGCGAGGGCGCGACCCAGCTCGAGGCGACCATCGGCGACCTCAACGGACAGATGCTGCAGGCCGCGGCCGAGCTGAAGTTCGAGCTGGCCGCCCGCCTTCGCGACGAGGTGCAGGACCTCAAGAAGGCACTGCGGCAGATGGAGTCCGCCGGCCATGTCAGCTGACCGTCGGACCGTCGTCGTCACGGGGGCGAGCGCCGGCCTCGGGTACTTCGCGGCCGAACAGCTCGCGGACGCCGGGCACCGCGTGGTGCTCGCGACGCGCAGCGCGACCCGTGCCGCGGCAGCCGAGCGGAGCATCCGTCGCCACGTGCCGGACGCCGACCTCGGGCACGTGCACCTCGACCTGGCCGACCTGGACAGCGTCCGGGCCGGTGCCGACGAACTCGCGCGGCTGGAACCGGACGGTGTGGACGCGATCGTCAACAACGCCGGCGTGGTCGGGTCCACCTCGATGCAGACCACGCCGCAGGGCACGGAGCTGCAGATCGGCACGAACCACCTGGGGCACTTCGCGTGGACCGCGCTGACACTCCCGCTGCTCGAGGCTCGGTCGGGGCGAGTGGTGCACCTCGGATCGATCGCCCACCGGTGGGCGCGGCTCGACAGCGCCGACCCGCTCGGGGCCGGTCGCTACTCGAGCTACCGGCAGTACGGCCGCAGCAAGCTCGCGGTGATGCTCTTCGGCTTCGAGCTCGCCGAACGGCTGGCGGACGCCGGGTCGACCGTCGCCAGCGTCGTCGCGCACCCGGGGTTCTCGCTCGACGTCCTCGCCCCCGAGCGACCGGACATCGCGGCCTCGCGGTCGGAGCCGGCGTGGACCCGCCCGGCGCAGCGGCTGTACGCCCAGGGCAAGGACGCTGGTGCGGAGCCCCTCGTCCACGCCGCGGTGGGCGCTGGTGTCCGCTCCGGGCAGTACTGGGGACCCGACGGCTGGATGCAGCTTCGGGGACCCGCGGCGGTCGTCCGTGCCGAACCGAAGGCCCACGACCGCACCGAGGCAGCCCGGCTCTGGGCCGCGAGTGAGCGGGCCTCCGGGGTCGCGTTCGCTCTCGACGCACTCGTCTGACCGTTCATCGCGGCCGAATGTCGGTGCCGCTTCGTAGAATCGACGACGATGACCATCACCTCTGACCGCGGTACCTCGACCTCGGGCCGGAACGCCTTCGGCGAGCCCGTTGACCTCCACCTCCCCGGCGGGACGGCACCCCACAGCACCTCGACGCTCAGCGTGCGGGGTGCTCGCGTGCACAACCTGCGTGACGTCGACCTCGAGATCCCGCGGGACTCACTCGTCGTGTTCACCGGCCTGTCCGGATCCGGCAAGTCCTCGCTCGCGTTCGACACGATCTTCGCCGAGGGGCAACGTCGCTACGTGGAGTCGCTCTCCGCGTACGCGCGCCAGTTCCTCGGGCAGGTCGACCGTCCCGACGTCGACTTCATCGAGGGACTGTCGCCAGCGGTGTCGATCGACCAGAAGTCGACGAACCGCAACCCGCGCTCCACCGTCGGCACCATCACCGAGGTCTACGACTACATGCGTCTGCTCTGGGCGCGCATCGGCATCCCGCACTGCCCCGTCTGCGGCGAGGTGATCAGCAAGCAGAGCGTGCAGCAGATCGCCGACCAGCTCATGGAGTTCGAGTCCGGCACGCGTTTCCAGGTCCTCGCGCCCGTCATCTCCAAGAAGAAGGGCGAGTTCGTCGACCTCTTCCAGGAGCTCGCGGCGTCCGGCTACGCCCGCGCGATCGTCGACGGGGAGCGCATCCAGCTCAGCGACCCGCCGAAGCTCAAGAAGCAGGTCAAGCACGACATCTCGGTGATCGTCGACCGGCTGGTGTCCAACGAGGACATCCTCGGACGCCTCACCGACTCGCTCGAGACGGCGTTGCGCCTGACCGACGGCACGGTGGCGATCGACCTCGTCGACGCCGAGGGTCCCGGTGCGGTCCGGACCTACTCCGAGAACCTGTCGTGCCCGAACAACCACCCGCTGGCACTCACCGAGATCGAGCCGCGGACCTTCTCGTTCAACGCACCGTTCGGCGCCTGCCCGGAGTGCTCCGGCCTCGGGACCCGTATGTCCGTCGACCCGGACCTCGTCCTCGGCGACCCCGAAGCGTCGCTGCGTGACGGCGTGCTGCTGCCCTGGACCGGCACGAGCGGGCTCTACTCGTACTTCGAGAAGCTCCTCGCCGGTCTCGGCAAGGAGCTCGGCTTCGACCTGGACACCCCGTGGAGCAAGCTCGACGCGTCGGTGCAGGCAGCGATCCTCACCGGCAAGGACTTCCAGGTGTCGGTGTCCTGGCGGAACCGCTTCGGCCGCGAGATGCGGTACACGAGCGGCTTCGAGGGCGTCATGCCCTACATCGAGCGCAAGTTCGCCGAGGCCGAGTCGGACTCGCAGCGGCAGCGGTTCCAGGGCTACCTGCGCGAGGTCCCCTGCCCGGTCTGCGAGGGCACGCGCCTCAAGCCCGAGGTCCTCGCGGTCTCGGTCGACGGTCGGAGCATCGCGGACGTCACCGAGATGTCCCTCGACAACGCGTACGCGTTCATGGACAGCCTGACGCTGACGGAGCGCGAAGCGCACATCGCGGCGGCGGTCCTCCGCGAGATCCGGGCACGCCTCGAGTTCCTGCTCGAGGTCGGCCTGAACTACCTCACGCTCGCACGCGGCGCCGGCGGCCTGTCCGGTGGCGAGGCCCAGCGCATCCGTCTGGCGACGCAGATCGGTTCCGGCCTGACCGGCGTCCTGTACGTCCTCGACGAGCCGAGCATCGGCCTGCACCAGCGCGACAACCGGCGGCTCATCGACACCCTGGTGAAGCTCAAGGACCTCGGGAACACCCTGATCGTCGTCGAGCACGACGAGGACACCATCCGCACCGCGGACTGGGTCGTCGACATCGGTCCCGGCGCGGGCGTCAACGGCGGCAACGTCGTGCACTCGGGGTCCTACGAGGGGATCATCGAGAACCGCGAGTCGATCACGGGGGACTACCTCGCCGGCCGACGCGCGATCGAGGTCCCGGCGGAGCGCCGCAAGGTCAACCTGAAGCGCACGATCAGTGTGCAGGGAGCGCGGGCGAACAACCTCAAGTCGATCGACGCGGACTTCCCGCTCGGCGTCTTCACCGCGGTCACCGGGGTGAGCGGTTCGGGCAAGTCCACGCTGGTCAACGACATCCTGTACAAGGTGCTCGCCAACCAGCTCAACGGGGCCCGGCACATCGCCGGCAAGCACACCCGCGTGAAGGGCCTCGACCAGCTCGACAAGGTCGTGCACGTCGACCAGGCGCCGATCGGTCGGACCCCTCGGTCGAACCCGGCGACGTACACGGGCGTGTTCGACCGGATCCGTCAGCTGTTCGCCGAGACGCCCGAGGCGAAGGCGCGCGGGTACCAGCCCGGCCGCTTCAGCTTCAACGTCAAGGGCGGTCGCTGCGAGAACTGCTCGGGTGACGGCACGATCAAGATCGAGATGAACTTCCTGCCCGACGTCTACGTCGCGTGCGAGGTCTGCGGCGGAGCGCGCTACAACCGCGAGACGCTGCAGGTGCACTACAAGGGCAAGGACATCTCCGAGGTCCTCGACATGCCGATCAGCGAGGCCGCCGAGTTCTTCGAACCGATCTCCGCGATCCACCGCTACATGGCGACCCTGGTCGACGTGGGCCTCGGGTACGTCCGGCTCGGGCAGAGCGCGACGACCCTCTCCGGTGGCGAGGCACAGCGCGTGAAGCTCGCGACCGAGCTGCAGCGGCGCTCGAACGGCCGGACCGTCTACGTGCTCGACGAGCCGACGACGGGCCTGCACTTCGAGGACGTCCGGAAGCTGCTGCTGGTGCTGCAGAGCCTGGTCGACAAGGGCAACACCGTGATCACGATCGAGCACAACCTCGACGTCATCAAGTCGGCGGACTGGCTCATCGACATGGGCCCGGAGGGCGGTTCCGGTGGCGGGACGGTCCTGGCGACCGGCACCCCGGAGCACGTCGCGAACGTGCCCGAGAGCCACACCGGTGTGTTCCTCAAGGAGATCTTCGACGCGCAGGACGCCCGCGTGGGCAAGCAGCAGGCGGTCGGTGCCCGGACGGCATCGCAGAAGGCGCAGAAGCCCAGCAAGCAGAAGGCGGGTGCTCGGTAGGTGGCGGACACCGTCCCGTGGCGCCCGAAGGCCGGTGAGATCCCGACCGACCCGGGCGTCTACCGTTGGCGCGACGAGGCCGGCCGGGTGCTCTACGTCGGCAAGGCGAAGAACCTCCGCGCGCGGCTGAGCAACTACTTCGCGCCGCTGCCGACGCTGCACGAGCGGACGCGGCGGATGGTCCTCACGGCGCGCAGCGTCGAGTGGACAACCGTCGGCTCCGAGATCGAGGCGCTGCAGCTCGAGTACACGTGGATCAAGGAGTTCGATCCGCCGTTCAACGTCAAGTTCCGTGACGACAAGTCGTACCCGTACATGGCGATCACCCTGGGCGAGGAGTCCCCGCGGGTGATGGTGACGCGGAACCGGAAGATCAAGGGCGCGAAGTACTTCGGGCCGTACCCGAAGATCTGGGCCGTGCACGACACCATCGACCTGATGATCAAGGTCTTCCCGATCCGTACCTGCTCGGACTCGTCGTACAAGAAGGCCATGCAGACCGGCAAGCCGTGCTTCCCGGGTCAGATCGGCAAGTGCGGCGGTCCGTGCTCGCAGAAGGTCACGATCGCCGAGCACCGGGCCATGGTCGAGGAGTTCGTCCGCTTCATGGGCAGCTACGACCGTCGGGTGATCACCACGCTGCGGCAGCGGATGGGCGCCGCAGCCGACGCCATGGACTACGAGCAGGCCGCGAAGTACCGCGACCAGGTCGGCGCGCTCGAGGCGGTGCTCGAGAAGTCCGCCGTGGTGCTCCGTGACTCGGTGGACCTCGACCTGTTCGGCATCTCCGAGGACGAACTCGCCGCCGCCGTGCAGCTGTTCTCCGTCCGGGGCGGGCGCATCCGCGGTGTCCGCGGGTGGGTGGTCGACAAGGAGCTCGACATCTCGACGGGTGACCTCATCGAACAGATCGTGCAGGGGCAGTACGCCGTCGAGGAACCCCCGCGCGAGGTCGTCGTGCCCGAGCTGCCGGAGGACGCCGACGCCCTGCAGCAGTGGCTCAGCGAACGGCGTGGCGGACGCGGCACGAAGCTCAGCACGGCCCAGCGCGGTGACCGGGCGGGCCTCGCGCGGACCGCGGCGCAGAACGCGGCGCAGGCGCTCATGCTCTACAAGACGAAGCGCTCGGCCGACTACACGACCCGTTCTGCCGCCCTCGCGGACATCCAGGACGCCCTCGGCATGACCGAGGCACCGCTCCGCATGGAGTGCTACGACATCTCGCACCTGCAGGGCACGAACGTCGTCGCCTCGATGGTGGTGTTCGAGGACGGTCTGCCGCGCAAGGACCAGTACCGGCGGTACTCGATCGCCGAGACGACCGACGACACCGACAGCATGTACCAGGTGCTCAGCCGGCGCCTGGCACGCCTGGACGAGGACGCCGAACTGCCCGACGTGCCGGACGTCACGAGCGACGAGGTGGTCGAGGGTTCGAAGCCGACCAAGCGGTTCGCGTACCGACCGCAGTTGCTCATCGTGGACGGCGGGCAGCCGCAGGTGCAGGCCGCGAAGCGCGCGATGGACGACGCCGGCGTGCACGACATCGCCCTGGTCGGGATCGCGAAGCGACTCGAGGAGCTCTGGCTGCCCGACGACGACTTCCCGGTGATCCTGCCGCGCAACTCCGAGGCGCTGTTCGTCATCCAGCGCATCCGCGACGAAGCGCACCGCTTCGCCATCACCCACCAGCGGACGCGTCGGAAGCGCGACGTCCGGTCGCGGCTGTCCGAGATCCCCGGACTCGGTCCGACGCGGGTGAATGCCCTGCTGAAGCACTTCGGGTCGGTCGCGCGGTTGCGCGAGGCCACTGCCGAGGAGATCAGCGAGGTCAACGGCGTCGGGCCGGCGACCGCCGCAGCGGTCGTCACCAAGCTGGCGCAGACCCCGACGAGCGCACCCGCGACGAGCGCGCCGGAGCCGGGCAGCGCACCGGAGCCGGGCAGCGCACCGGACCCGGGCAGCGCACCGGACCCGGGCAGCACGCCAGAGCCGGACGGCCAGCCGCTCCCCGGAGGCCCGGTGCGGGTCCCCGAGGTGACCCACGACGGACCGCACCTCCCGTCGTGACGCAGCCCCGCGCCTCCCGTCCGGGCGATAGCCTGGTCTGCAGCCGAGACCTCCCCGAGCCGGAACGACACACGCGCCGCGCCCGGGCCGCCACGACGGAGCCCACTCCCAGATGACCGACAGCGCCCAGGCAGCGACACGATCGCCGCAGCAGCACGACATCCTCATCGTCACCGGCATGTCCGGCGCCGGTCGGTCCACCGTCGGCAAGGCCCTCGAGGACCTCGGGTGGTACGTGGTCGACAACCTGCCGACCCAGATGCTCGCTCCGCTGACCGAGCTCGCCGACCGCGCGGGCGAGAAGATCCCGAAGATCGCCACCGTCGTCGACGTGCGCGGCGGGCGCTTCTTCACGGACCCGGAGCAGGCCGTCGAGCAGGTGCGGAAGTCCGCTTCAGCGAGGGTCCGCGTGCTCTTCCTCGAGGCGACCGACGCCGTCCTGGTCCGACGCTTCGAGCAGGTCCGTCGACCGCACCCGCTGCAGGGCGAGGACACCCTGCTCGACGGCATCGCCCGCGAGCGTGGTCGGCTGGCCGCGCTCCGCGAGGCCGCCGACGTCGTGATCGACACCTCCGACCTGAACATCCACCAGCTCGCGAACGCGGTCACCGAGCAGTTCGCCGACGACCACTTCGTGGGTGTTCAGGTGACGCTGATGAGCTTCGGCTTCAAGTACGGACTGCCCGCCGACGCCGACATGGTGGCCGACGTCCGGTTCCTGCCGAACCCCTACTGGGTCCCGGAACTCCGGGCGCACACGGGCCTCGACGCCCCGGTCTCCGACTACGTCCTGGCCCAGCCCGGAGCCCGCTCCTTCGTCGATCGCTACGCCGATGTCCTCGAGCCGGTGTTCGAGGGGTACCAGCGCGAGAACAAAAGACACGCTACGATCGCCATCGGCTGTACCGGCGGGAAGCACCGCTCGGTCGCCATCGTCGCCGAGTTGGCGAACATCCTCCGCGGGATGCCCGACGTCGCCGTGCGTGTGAAGAACCGAGATCTCGGCCGGGAGTGACCGTCCCTCCGGCCGCTCCACACGACGTGCGCCGGGGCACGCGGACCCCACCAGAAGAAACGTTAGGAATGATGCTGTGCCGTTGACTGCCGAGGTCAAGGACGAACTGGCCCGGGTCGTCGTGAACCGCAACACGGTCCGCGCCGCCGAACTCGCGACCATCCTGCGGTTCGCGGGCGGCCTGCACGTCATCTCGGGCCGGATCGCGGTCGAGGTCGAACTCGACACCCGGATCATCGTGCACCGTGTGCGCAAGGACCTCGCCGAGCTGTACGGCGTGCGGAGCGAGGCGTCGGTGGGGTCGTCCGCGTCCGCCCGTCGTGGCACCCGGTACCTCGTGCGCGTGCTCGAGGCGGGGGAGACCCTCGCCCGGCAGACGGGCCTCATGGACGCCCGCCGCCGTCCGGTCCGTGGCCTGCCGAACCGCCTGACCACCGGCAACCGCGAAGACCTCGCCGCGATCTGGCGCGGTGCGTTCCTCGCCGCCGGCACGCTCACCGACCCGGGCCGGGCCGCCGCGCTCGAGGTCACCTGCCCGGGCAACGAGGCAGCGATGGCGCTCGTGGGTGCCGCGTCGCGCCTCGGCATCGCCGCCAAGGGCCGTGAGGTCCGCGGGGTGCACCGCGTCGTGATCCGCGACGGCGAGGCCATCGGTCAGATGCTCACCGTGATGGGTGCCGCGCGCACCACCGCCGAGTGGGAGGAGATGCGCCAGCGCCGCGAGGTCCGCGCCACCGCCAACCGCCTGGTCAACTTCGACGACGCGAACCTCCGCCGCTCGGCGCAGGCCGCCGTCGCCGCGTGCGCCCGCGTCGAGCGTGCGCTCGAGATCCTCGCCGACGAGGTCCCGGACCACCTCAAGTACGCCGGCTCCCTGCGTCTGCAGCACCGCGACGCGTCGCTCGACGAGCTCGGCCAGCACGCCGATCCGCCGATGACGAAGGACGCCATCGCCGGTCGCATCCGCCGACTGCTCGCGATGGCCGACAAGAAGGCGTCGGACCTCGGCATCCCGGGGACCGAGGCCAGCGTTCCCGAGGAGCTCGAGGGGGCCTGATCGGTCGCGTTCCGACCACCGGACGGGAGGCGGGGGGGGCCCGGGGCCCCCCCCCCCCCCCCGGGGGGGGGGGGGGGCGAGTACAGTTAGCCCCCGGACGCCGCCCAGGGGGCCTGGGGGGGGGCGGGGGCGGAGGGGGGAAACGGGGGGC